>JAKEGN010000034.1 GCA_022615525.1 Woeseiaceae bacterium | reverse complement strand
GTGCCCATCCGGACCGGCAAGCGCAGCATCCCGCGAAGATCACCGTTGTCCGCTGCGGTCCAGCTCGTCAGGGCACGATAGGCGCCATCGCGCACCGCATAAGCGTGCGCGCCCGCCTCGAGTGCCCGCCAGTCGTTACCGGTGGCGACGGCGACTGCATCCATACCATTCATGATGCCCTTGTTGTGCGTCGCAGCGCGGTAGGGGTCGACAAGGGCAATCTCGTTGGCCAGCACGATAGCGTCCCGCAACCTCGCGCCGTCGGCCCCCAAACGATCGACAGGAATGCTGGCACTCGCGCTGACGATCGAGCGATCGGCAAGATTGGACACGATCTTCAGCACCGCAGCACCGCCGGCCAACTCGGCAACGCGGCCGGCTATCCCCTCGCACATCGTGTTCACGAGGTTCGCCCCCATGGCATCCCGCGTATCGACGAGCAGGTGCAATACCAGCGCCGGTCGACCGTCGGCCAGCTGCAAACTGCGAATCTCGATGCCCGAGGCTCCGCCGCCCCTCGCCACCAGGCCGGGCTGCAGGCCGTTCGCCAGCGCGATAAGCTCCGCCTCCGCAGCGGCGAGCGCAAGGCTCGAGGCCTGCCCGTCCGCGAGCCCGTGCAGGTGAATCTGGCCGATGGTTACCGGTGCCGTACTCGTCGTCGTGAACCCTCCGCAATTGCGCACCAGCAAGGCGGCTGCGCTAACGGCAGCGACCACCGATGGTTCCTCCGTCACCATCGGCACGACATAGTCCCTTCCGTTCAAACGGAAGTTCGGCGCGACAGCAAAAGGCATGCTGAAAATACCGATCACGTTTTCCACCATGCGATCGGCCATGTCGCGTGACAGCATGCCCCTGCTGCTCTTGAGCCGCCGCAGCATGTCGACATCGATGATTTCCCGCTCGAAGAGTTCGTCGAGCCGCTCGTCGACAGTCATGCGATAGAAGTTGTTGATTCGCGAATCGATCATTCGTCATGCCCCGCTTCGATCGACACGCCGGGTGCCGCAATCGACAGGTCGAGGCGGGTGAATCCGCTGCGCGTCGCATGCTCGCAGAAAGTATTCAGTGCGTCTGCACTGGTACCGAAGACGATACCTGTGTCACCGCCCCCCGCGCCGCAAGGTTTGTACACGAGCGCCGATTCGACCGCGGCGATCGTCAGCCCGAGATGCCCGGCATCGAAGATGCCGAGATCCTGGTCCGCGCTGAAATGCTGCAGGTCCGCAACGTAAGTTCGCAACGCATCGAGCAGCGTCTCGTTCGACGACGAGCCCCACAGATCTGCCACAAGATTGGCGGACGCCGTCAACGCCTGAGCGCTGTTGCACCGCAGTGCCTTCCGCACCTCCAGTTGCCGGAGTTTCGCAACTGTGTCCGACGCCTGGCCGCTCCACAGCACCCGGTACTCGAGTCCTTTTGGCCATGGCAATGCCCGTACGCCCGGCAGCCTGCCGGGCCCCGTATCGGACCGTTGAAAGCGTATCGTGCCACCGGCAAATGAGGCCGCGACATCCGCCCCGCTGCCGTTGCCCGACTGGTAGTTGCGGTGCGCTGCTGCGGCCATCTGGTGCACATCCGGCCCGCCGGGAAACAGCGCATCGAGTGCCGCGGCCAATGCAGTCGCAAGTGCTGCACTCGAACCCAATCCGAGCTTTGCGCCGCTTTGGGGATCGCGAAATGCCTGCGTGTCGAGCTGCATCGACAACGAAGCTGCCGCCGCCGCGGGGCAGGCATCGAGGACGTGCTCGACCAGCGGGTAACGGGGACCCGACCACGTGTAGGCACCGGACGCCAGCCGGCGAAACTGCGACCCGCCACTGGCCATTCCCGGTGCGTCCAGCAGGTGCTCTTTGCCCCCGATGGTTTCCAATACGACCCGCGCACGGCGATCGACCGCCGTCACTATGGCTGGTGCACCTCCCAGCACGGCGTACTCACCGCACAGCACGATCTTGCCGGGCGCGCTGGCACTGGTGCGCGTCATCCCGGCGACAGCCGATGCGCGCCCGCTCCGAGCCCGCTCTGCAGAATTCGCCTCACGCCCGGGGTTGCCTCGAGGGAGGCGGCAACCGCAGGGACGGCTTGCGGAAGACACACGGCCTTGAGTTGCGGACCGGCGTCAATCGTGAAAAACACCGGTACTCCGTCCGCCTGCAATTTCCTTACGGTCTGGATACACGACATGGTTACCTCGTTCCAGTACACGACCGGCGGCCTCGAAGTCCACGTCAGCGAGTGCATCTTCAGGCAGTTGTGCTCGGCGACGGCAGCAAGCGCGGAAAAATTCCGCTCACGCACCGCGTCCAGCGCTGTAACGATGTCCTGCGCCTGTTGCTCGACCCACGCCGCATAGAACGGTGAGGTCGCGGCACTGCGCAGCATGGCCGCGCCGGAACCGACCGCTTTCGCGGACTCGTCAGTCACTGCGACCACCAGCTCGAGCGGCCAATCGCTGGTGACCGTTTCGACCCGGATCTCCTTATCGCCGGCCGTCAGCAGGACGATGCCGGGATACAGCGATCGTGCCGCAGAACCGGAGACCGCGCCTGCAATGCGCGCCAGGGTCAGGGTATCGCTCCCCGTTGCCGCTGCTTCACTGGCGGCAACGACCAGGGCGGCAAAAGCGGAAGCCGAGGAAGCAAGTCCGGCAGCAATCGGAAAATTGCACTCGCTCGTTACCGCGGCGCGTGCCCGGTCCGCGCCGGCGACCAGGTCGAGGCATCGCGAGATCCGTGGAAGCATGTCGTTTGCGGACTCGCCGTTGAGCTGCAGTCGATCGGCCTCGAGGTCCCGGTCGAATTCGACGGTCATTCGCGTCCACAAAGTTTCCAGTGTCAGCGACAGGGATCCGACTGCAGGCAGGTTTCGCTCCGCGTCCCGCTTGCCCCAATATTTGATAAGCGCAATGTTGGGCTGCGCCTGTGCTGTCGCACGCATGGTTTCGTTCCGGATAATCCGTAATCCCGCCGGGGGGCGGATTATAGCCCAGCCCGCTGGCACTCTTCCTGCCGCCGCCGCCGGCGCGGCGGTGGCAAAATCCGTGTAGGCTTGCTCGCAAATCCGGAAGCAGAACATTGCCCACAGCGTTCGAAATGAGGGTTCCGTATTACACGGAACGGGTCACCGCGTGCCTCGATCGGGCATTGCCCCCTGCCGGGCAGGCTCCGCAGCGCCTGCACGAAGCCATGCGCTATGCGGTACTGAACGGCGGCAAGCGCATACGGCCGTTGCTGATTTATGCGACGGGCGAGTGCCTCGCGGTTGAAACCGGCCGCCTCGACGCGCCTGCCGTCGCCATCGAACTGATCCATGCCTTCTCGCTCGTACACGATGACCTCCCGGCAATGGATGACGACGATCTGCGGCGCGGCATGCCGACCGTGCACCGGCAATATGATGAAGCGACGGCCATCCTCGCAGCGGACGCATTGCAGCCGCTCGCGTTCTCCGTCCTGTCGTCGGCCGAAGGCTTAAGCGACCGCGAGAAGGTGGACCTGGTTTCGCTTGTTGCCGCGGCCTGTGGTTCGCTCGGCATGACTGGCGGGCAGGCAATCGACCTTGCGTCGGAAGGACGCAATCTGTCCGAGCCGAGTCTGCGCCAGATGTACAACCTGAAGACCGGAGCACTTATTCGTGCGTCGGTGATGGCGACCGCTGCCCTGGCGAACGGCCTGGATGAGGACAACCGGACAGCGCTGGATGAGTTCTCCAGCTTGCTGGGTCTGGCATTCCAGATTCGCGATGACATACTCGACGTCGAGGGTCATACGGAGGTAATCGGCAAACGCACCGGTGCCGATCGAAAGAAAATGAAAGCCACCTGGCCGGCCTTGTTCGGCATCGACGAATCGAGGGCGCGCTGCACGCAGTTGCTGGAACGGGGACTCGGCTGTCTCGCCGCTTTCGGCGCATCGGCAGGTCCCCTGCGCTGGCTGGCCAGGTACGTAGTCGACAGGTCTGCGTGATGACACCGCAGCTACAGGCAGAGCGCAGCATCCTGCACGTCGACATGGATGCCTTTTATGCGTCCGTCGAGCAACGTGACAATCCGGACCTGCGTGGCAAACCACTGGTCGTCGGGGGCGGCAGCAATCGCGGCGTGGTCGCTGCCGCAAGTTATGAAGCCCGGAAGTTCGGCATTCGCTCTGCGATGCCGATGCGCGACGCGATGCGCCGATGTCCAGCACTCGTCCGGGTACATCCACGCATGGATCATTATGCAAGTGTCTCGGACGACGTATTCACGATCTTTCGCGAATTCTCGCCGCTGGTCGAGGGCCTCTCGCTCGACGAAGCGTTCCTCGATGTAACCGCGAGCCGCAGCCTCTTTGGCTCGGCCATTGCGATTGCCAGGCATATCAAAACGCGAATTCGTGACACCACCGGACTGACCGCATCCGTCGGGGTTTCGCACAACAAACTGCTGGCGAAAATCGCATCCGATCTCGAGAAGCCGGATGGGCTGGTCGTGATCACCGAGCAAAACGTACACGAAATCCTGGATCAATTGCCCGTACAGGTGATTCCGGGAATAGGGCGCGAGACGCTCGCACGCCTCACAAAGATCGGAATACGGACCATCGCGGATCTGCGCTCTGCAAGCGACAGCAAGCTCAAACCGGTATTCGGTCGTTATGCCGGCCGTATGCGGCAGCGGGCCTGCGGGATCGACGATCGTCCCGTGGTTGCGTCGCGGGACGACAAATCGATCAGTGCCGAGGAGACCTATGATGAGGATCTGACGGATGTCAGCGCAATGAATCGGGAGTTGCTGCGGCTTGCCGAGAAAACGGCAGGGCGGCTGCGCGCCAGGTCGTTGCTGGCGGGAACGCTCCAGGTCAAGATACGGGAGTCCGATTTCACGACCTTTACTCGCCAGCGTGGTCTGCACCCGCCTTCGTCCGGCACCGACCAGTTGTTCGAGGTGGCGCGGCAACTTCTTGCGGCCTGGCTGGCCGAGCACGGCGGCAGCCGGATCCGCCTGCTCGGCGTCGGCGGAACCGATCTCGTGCCGGATGCGCAGCAGGACCTGTTCGCAAGCAGCGAGAGCGCCGGGAAAGCCGGGCTGGACCAGGCTGTCGATCAGGTACGCGAGCGTTTCGGCCGACTGTCGCTGGGCCGCGCGCGAACGCTGAATCGATCATAATTCGTGTAGAATCAGGTATATGGCCGGGCAGCGCGCGGCGCAGACTGCAGCAGACGAATCCTGACATGTACACCAAGTTCTTCGGCCTGAACGAGAAACCGTTCGCCATTACCCCGGACCCCCGCTACCTGTTCATGAGCGAGCGCCACGGCGAGGGCCTCGCGCACCTGGTGTACGGCGTTACCGAGAGCGGCGGATTCATACAGCTGACCGGTGAAGTGGGAACCGGCAAGACCACCCTGGTTCGAACGTTGCTGAGCCAGCTGCCGGACAAGGTCGACGTCGCACTCATACTCAATCCACAACTTTCGGCGCTGGAGTTCCTGATTGCGATCTGCGAGGAACTGCACATTGCATTGCCACAGGACACGGGAAGTGCCAAGGCGCTGGTTGATGCGCTGAACTGGCATTTGCTCGCCGCACACGCGGCCGGGCGACGCACGATTCTGCTGATCGATGAAGCGCAGAACCTGTCTGTCGAAGTCCTGGAGCAACTGCGGCTGCTGACCAACCTCGAGACGTCGAAGCAAAAACTATTGCAGATCATACTCATCGCCCAACCTGAATTGCGGGACAAGCTCGCCGGAAACGATTTGCGGCAACTGGCCCAGCGCGTCACGGGCCGATACCACCTCGAACCGCTGTCGAAAGACGAGGCCAGCCGTTATATCGATCACCGGCTGAAAGTTGCGGGCGCACTCAGCGAGATTTTCGACGAGAGCGCCAAGCGTGAAGTGTTCCGTCTCTCCGGCGGGGTGCCGCGCATCATGAACGTAATATGCGACCGCGCCCTGCTCGGAGCGTACAGCCGCGATACGCGCAAGGTGACCCGGCGTCTGGTGCGGCGAGCCACTGCAGAGGTCTCCGGCCAGTCCCTGACGCCCACCCTGCTGAAGTGGGCACTGCCGGTACTCGGCATCGCCGGGCTGGTACTGCTGCTCGCATCCCTGTGGTCTGCGAATCGCGAGCCTGCCGCCGATTCTGTCGAGATCATCAGCCAGACGGTCGATGCCCTGCCGGAGGAGATGACAGCAGGTACTTCGCAGGCAGCGGTTGTGGCGCTGCCTGCGGGCCCGACCGTCGAGGAGTTCCTGCGCAATGCCGGGGACCAGGCGGATGTCGAATCCGCCATGCACACTCTGGCCGCGCTCTGGGGCATCCGATACGACCCGGCTTCCGGCACTGCCTGCGCGCAGGCGTCTGCACAGGGCCTGAGTTGCCTTTACCAGCGCGGCACGCTGAACAACGTCCGGCAACTCGATCTGCCGGCGATGCTCACCCTGACCGGCAACGACGGCGTCAACTACCAGCCGGTGCTGTTGTCCGCAACGGACACCACGGGGGTGTTGGCGGCAGGCGAGTACAGCTCGAGTTTTCCCCTCGACGATATCTCCGACCTCTGGTTCGGCCAGTTCCTGCTTTTCTGGCGTCCGCCGAATGGCGTGGTGAAAGAGTTGTCGCGCGGTGTACGTAACGAAAACGTGCGCTGGTTGCGGCAAAGCCTTGCGGCGCTCGATCCGGAGTACCGCGGGGAGCCGTCCGTGTCCGACCTGTTCGACGAGGAGCTCGAGCAACAGTTAAAAGCGTTTCAGCAGCGGCATCGCCTGCAGGCGGACGGACTGGCCGGTGCACAAACCCAGGCCTTTATACAGTCGCTGCTGGCACTCGAAGGTACGCCGCGACTGAGTTCCGGTCGCTGATTCCAGACTAGCGGGGCGCAGCATGTCTTTCATACTGGACGCTTTGAAGAAATCCGAATCCGAACGGCAACGCAAGGGGACACCTGGCATTGCCGATGTCCCGCAGAGCACAGCGCGATCCGGTGGTGCGAAGTGGCTGTGGATCATCGGCGTATTGCTGACCGTCAATCTCGCGGTACTGGGCGGGCTGATGTTACGACCCGACCCGGTTCCGCCGCTCGCACAGGAACAGCCGCCGACATCACAGCAGGCAATGCCGGAAACCGCCCCGTCGGCTGAACGCTTTGCGGAAATCGTTGCCGATGCCAAAAGCAGGCAGCCCGCGTCGGCCGTCGAATCCGGTGGCCCCTTGCACACAGAGACGCCCATTGCGCCGCCCGACATGGCAAAGCCGGGTGCCGCTGCGGGCTCGGCGAACGTGACCGACGGCCTGCCATCCTTCAACGAACTGCGTGCCGACGGCACCCTGCAGCTGGCGGACCTGCACCTGGACATACATGTCTACAGCACGACGCCCGCGGACCGATTCGTTTTTATCAACATGAATCGTTACGAGGAGCAGGCAACGCTGGCGGAAGGTCCACGGGTTCGCGAAATTACACCCGAGGGAGTGATTCTCGAGCACATGGGCACGCCTTTCCTGTTGCCGCGCGAATGACGGGCAGCGGACAGGATCAGCGTTGAGTACCGCTATACCTGCGGAAGCGCAGCTGCACGCCCACACTCTCGCCGTCGCACTGCGCTCGGGCATACATCGGGTCATCCTGGAACAGGACACGCTGAATCGCATCAACGTGTTCCCGGTGGCCGATGGCGACACGGGCACCAACCTGAGCCTGTCGCTGGGTTCAGCGCTGGGCATACTGAAAAGTCCGCCGACCGCGCATCTCGGCGAATTGCTGACCACGATTGCGGACACCATGCTCGATGGGGCACGCGGCAACTCTGGCGCCATCGTTGCGCAGTTCTTCCAGGGCATGAGTGACTCGGCAGAGAACCTGGCGACCTTCACCGCCAGCTCGTTCTCGAGCGCCGTTGCCCGCGGCAGCGATTATGCTCATGACGCGCTCGCCAACCCCAGGGAGGGCACTATCCTCTCGGTCATCCGCGCGTTCGCAAAGAGCCTGCGCGAACAACTCGAGAGCCATGCAACGATTTCGTTCCCCGGCCTGCTCGAAAATGCCGTTGGCGCCATGCAAGCGGCACTGGCGCGAACCCAGGTCCAACTCGAGGCGTTGCGCAAGGCCGGTGTCGTCGATGCCGGCGCCAAGGGCTTTGTCGCCCTGATCGATGGCATGACACACTACCTGTCGCACGGCGAGGAAGTCGAAGAGCCGGACATCGCTGCGCAGATCGCAGCGCAGTTGCCGCAGGAAATGGCCGGCTCATCGGACGCGCTCACGTTCCGCTTTTGCACCGAGTGCATCATCACCGGGGAAAACATTGACCGCCGCAAGCTCAGGGAGGCCCTGTCCGAGATCGGTGACTCGCTGGTGCTCGCCGGCACCAAGCGCAAGGCCCGGGTGCACGTTCACGTGAACCGGCCGGCAGAGGTGTTCGATATTGCGCGGCGCTACGGCGAGT
>JAKEGN010000227.1 GCA_022615525.1 Woeseiaceae bacterium | reverse complement strand
AGCTGCGTCAATGCGTGACAAATCGACGATCGTGTCCAGTTCTTCGGCGGGTGCGCAATGCACGGCCTCGGCGTCCTCGAATCCGCCGGCGCCGATATAAGCCGGGCGATGATCCTGGACAATCACGCGCCAACCCAGGTCAGCGGCCAGGCGCAACACCGGCCGGGCGTCGAGGCCGGCGCCCAGCACCAGGATTCTTGGCGGCGGCCTGAGGATCGCAACCAGTACCTTGTATTCGCCGCCCGGTCCCGGGAGATCTGTGGTGCGCGACAACCCCTCACGCACGACCGCAGCGCTCAACCCGGCGATGCGATCCCCGAGATCCTTGCCGACATTGCTGTGGACGATACGGCCTGCAACGCTGACCAGCGAACTGCCTGCGGGTATGCGCTCATCCGGGGAGTGCAGAATCATCGCGGCAGTCTCCACCGTCTCGCCCTGGTAGGCGGCACGCATGCTGGCAAACGGTTCGTAGCCGAATTGAGCGCTCAGCATCTGCAGGAAGATTCGCATCATTCCGTCGCAGCCAACGCCGAGACCCCACAGGCCCTCGTCATTCCGGGCAAGATCGTAGGTGACCGATTGCGGGCGGCCGCTGGCCAGGACCTCGCGGGCGCGTTCGGCCAGGTCGCCTTCCAGGCACCCGCCGGACAGCATGCCCTGGAAATCGCCCTGGCCGTTGATCAGCATTTGCGCACCGGGCTTGCTATAGGTCGACCCCGCAGTTTCGTACACGGTCGCTAGCACCAGCGGCTCATGCCCTGCAGTCCACTTGTCGAATGCCGCGGTCAGTTGCTTTACGCTCATGCCGCGACACCCAAGGCGCTCACTGTCCTGCGCGGCGGAGTTTCGGCCAGCAGCCGGCGCAGATCGTCGAGGCTGGCCAGGTTGTGCGCAGTAACAAACCGATCGGCATGCGGCCGCATCGCACGGATGCCGGAGGCTTTCGCTTCGAACCCGCGATAGCTCAGCAGCGGATTCATCCAGATCAATTGCCGGCAGCCTCGTTTCAGGCGTTGCATCTGGAACGCCAGTTCGGCACCGGAACCACGTTCCAGTCCGTCGCATAACAGGACGACATTCGCATTGCTTTCCAGCACCCGTCGGCTCCAGACAAGATTAAATTGCTGCAGGCTTTCGGCAATGCGCGTACCACCATCCCAATCGGGGACCTGCGCTGAAATTTTCCGCATCGCCTGGTCTGCATCGCGATCACGCAACCAACGGCTGATGTTGGTCAATCTCGTGCCGAACACGAACGTATGAACCCGGCGATGCTTTGCCGCAAGTGTGTGAGCATAGAGCAGGAACATTCGTGAGTAGATACTCATCGACCCCGATATGTCGCACAACAGTACCAGTGAGTGCTGCCGCTCCTCGTTGCTCTTTCGGGCAAGCTGCACAGGCTGTCCATGGCATCGCAGCATCAATTGCATCGATCGCCGAAGATCGTAGCGTCGTCCGGACGTGCCCGCACGAAATCGTCGCGACCGGCAGGTACCCGAGATGTTGCTTTCTTCCCGCAGGAGCCGTTGCGCTTCCGCCAGTTCCTCCAGGCTCATCTGTGCGAAGTCCTTGTGTCGCAGGATCTCGCGCGCGGAATAGGATCCGGCGCGGTGCCTGGACGTCGGGTCATTGTCGGCTGTGGCCTGCGAGCTACCCGTCAACGACTCGAGCAGCCGGCGAATCCCGGCATCTTGCGCAGCCACGGCCGTGCTCTGCCCCGGCTGGACGAGCGGCAAAGCGAGCAATTGAGCCAGCAGCAGCGGGTTGCGGAAGCAGATATGAAACGTCTGGTCGAATAACCTGAATTCAGCAGGGTCATTGACCAGTATGCACCGTAATGCGTAACCAAAATCCTCGCGCCTTTGAATGCCGGTTGCTGCAACGGCCGCGAGCGCATCGATGACTGTGCCGGGACCTACCGGCAATCCGGCGTGTCGTAGCGTTCGGCAAAAAAGCAGTATGGTTTCAGCTAGCCGGCTACGGCCCAGGTCGTCCATCTTCAGTTCCTGTCATGCCGCAGCCTCTATCCCGGACAGTATTTTCGCAGCCTCGGCGCCGCGGATCCTGGCAATGTCGTCCTGGTACTTGAGCAAGGAGCCGAGCGTGTCATCGACCAGCCCCGGGGTCAGCTCCGCCGCATCGAGCCGCGCCAGTGCATGCGCCCAGTCGATGGTTTCCGCGACACCGGGGGGCTTGAACAGGTCCTCCCTGCGCAGGACCTGTACGAACTCCACCATCTGCCGGCGCAATTCCGCGGCTGCACCGGATGCCTTGAGCGCCACGATGCGGGACTCGGCCTCGAGCGTCGGATAGTCGATCCAGTGATAGAGGCAACGGCGCCTGAGGGCGTCGTGAATTTCACGTGTACGATTCGATGTGATTACCACAATCGGTGGGCTCGCGGCCCGAACTACGCCGAATTCCGGAATGCTGAGCTGAAAGTCGGACAGCAACTCCAGCAGGAACGCCTCGAACGGCTCATCGGCACGGTCGATTTCATCGATAAGAAGGACCGGCGGTCCGGAAAGGTGCGGCCTGAGTGCCGCAAGCAGCGGGCGCTCGATGAGATTCTCTTCCGTGTACAGGGTTTCGTTCACGCCGGCGATCCTGCCCTGGGCCTCCGCAAGCCGGATCGCAACCATTTGTCGTGGATAGTTCCACTCGTAGGCGGCGCTTGCGAGATCGAGTCCCTCGTAACACTGCAGGCGTATCAGTTGACGATCCAGGGTCTCCGCCAGCACTTTGGCCAGCTCGGTCTTGCCGACGCCCGCTTCGCCCTCCAGCAACAGCGGCCGGTTCAAGCTCAACGCAAGGAATACTGCCGTTGCAAGCTGCCGGTTCGATACATACTGCCCGGCCCCCAGCAGCGCCGCAGTTTGGTCTACATCCGCAGGCAACATCGGGCGCAGCTCAGGCACTGGCTGCCGCCACGGCGCGCCTGGCCATTACCAGGACCAGATGCGCGCGGTACTCCGCGGTCGCGTGCATATCGCTGTTGAAGTCGTCGGCGTCGATATGCAGGCCGTCCAGCGACGCCGGCGAAAAGTTTCTGCTCAACGCCTGTTCGAGCTGCGGCGCGCGAAAGGCACGCGGCCCGGCACCGGTCACCGCGACTCGCACGGCATCTGCGTGCTCCGCGACCATCACACCGACAACGGCATAACGCGAGGCGGGATTGGGAAACTTAGCGTAGGCCGCCCTCTTCGGCTGCCGGAAGACAACCGACGTCAGGATTTCGGCCGGCGCCAGCGCCGTTTCGAACATGCCGGTGAAGAAATCAGCCGCAGGTATGTCGCGCCTGTCGGTTCGAATTACTGCATCCAGTGCGAGCACGGCCGCAGGATAATCTGCAGCAGGATCGCTGTTTGCTACGGATCCGCCCAGCGTTCCGCGATTTCGAACCTGGGGGTCTCCGATGCCCTGCGCAAGATCGGCGAGAGCAGCTATTCGCGACCTTACGAGCTCACCTCCGGCTATTTCGGCATGGCGCATCATTGCACCGATTTCCAATTGGTCGCCCTTTTCGCGGATCCCGCGCAATTCACCGACGTGAGCCAGATCCACGAGGTCGGATGGCCGGGCAAGCCGGAACTTCATGGCCGGCAGGAGCGTCATCCCGCCCGCCACGATCCTCGCATCGCTCGCGCCAGCCAGTATCGTCCTTGCTTCCTTCAACGATGCGGGGCGGTGATAGTTGAACTCGTACAAGCAAAGCTCCCGTCAGCGTCGCATCGCCTTCGCGCCGGCGTGGATGGCACGAACAATGTTCTGGTAACCGGTACAACGGCACAGGTTGCCTTCCAGCCATTCCCGGATCTCCCGTTCACCAGGATCCGGGTTGTGCCGAACCAGCTCCAGTGCGCTCATGATCATGCCCGGCGTGCAGAATCCGCACTGCAATCCGTGATGCTCACGAAACGCTTCCTGCATCGGGTGCAGTTTGCCGTCGCTTGCCACGCCTTCGATGGTCAGGACCTCCGTATCCTGGGCCTGTACGGCCAGCATGGTGCAACTCTTGATCGACACTCCGTCCACGTGTACGACACAGGCGCCGCACTGGCTCGTGTCGCACCCGACGTGCGTTCCTGTCTTGCCGAAGTGCTCGCGAACCATTTCGACGAGCAGGGTGCGGGTCTCCACCTCGGCCGACACTTTTTCGCCATTCAGCGTGATGGAGACGTGTACCGTCAAGTGTGCAGCCTCTGCTCCGTCGGGGTCCGGTTTCCTGCAGGCAAGCTGTCCGCCATTGCATCGGCGGGATGCGTTGCATGATTTCCTTTGTGAATCAGCGTATCAGAAACCACCAAATCAGCAAGGCGACGACGACCAGGGCCACCGCCAGCAACATACCGCGGGCACGTGCGGGTACCTGATCCATAGTGAGCCCGATCTCGCTCCCGCGCTGCGCTCCCGGATCGAGCTCACGACTGAAATTGCCAAAAAAATCGTCGGCCAGCTTTCGCGTCGCACCGAGCACGAGCCTGGATCCGATCTGCGCGAGCTTTCCGCCAACCTGGAATTTTGCGTCGTAAACAAGCAGCGTACCGTCGTCTATTTCCTCGAGCCGTACATCGGCACTTCCCCGCGCGAAACCCGCGGGCCCACCCTTGCTCTCGCCGGTCAAGGTATAGCCAACCGGGGGATTGAGATTTTCGAGTGTAATCTGCGTGTCGAATTTCGATTTCACCGGGCCGATCGTGGCCAGGATACTTGCTTTCAATCGCGTCGGGCCTTGCATGTCGACGGACTCACAGCCCGGTATGCACCTGGCCAGGACCTCGGCGTCGTTCAGTGCCTGCCAGACGCGCTGCCGTTCACAGCCAATCCGGTACTCGCCTTTGATATCCAAGCGATTTTTGCTCCTGTAACATTTGCGTGCGGGACCGGGTCCGATAGTACACCGTGATCACGGCGGGCGACTTGAATCCCGTGATCATGGCCCAATGTCCGGGTTTCGGTTACCAGACAATCCAGCAGTCGGGAGTTTCGGCATGAGCAGCAACGCTACACATCCTGTACAGGTCAGCGATCATGATTTCGAGCAGACGGTGCTGAAATCGGACCGGCCCGTACTGGTCGATTTCTGGGCCGCATGGTGCGGACCCTGCCGCGCGCTTGGCCCTGTTATAGAGTCGCTCGCCGACCAGTACGCAGGCAAAGCCGTAGTCGCCAAAGTCGATGTCGATGCCAATCAGCAGGTTGCCATGAAATACGGCATACGCTCCATTCCAACAGTACTTCTCTTCGACAAGGGCAAAGTCGTGGACACGTTCGTCGGCGTCCGTCCTCGTGGCGACTACGAATCAAGCCTGAGGCGGCGACTCCCCGCGACGGCCTGAGCCGGATCTCAAATCAGGCCCGCGAGGCGTATGGCTTCGACGATCTCGCGGTACTGGCCGGGCGCCATCAGGTGCACGCCGGCAACACCGCGAATCTCCCTCGCCTGTTGGATCATTTCTGCACAGATCACTATGCCTTCGTGACGCGGATCCCTGGCGGCCTCCATTCGGCGTATAACGCCGTCGGGCATCAGGGTTCCGTATAGCGAATCGCGCATCCACCTCGCACTATGCGCCGACTTCAATGGCCCGAGTCCGACCAGGAAATACAAACGCTCGGTCACTCCGCTATCGACGAGACGCCGCATGTAACGTTGGAGCAACGGCATGTCGAAACAGTATTGCGACTGGACGAATTGTGCACCGGCATCGGCCTTGGCCAGGAGCCCGTCAGGCCGCCAGTCATCACTCACCTGTTGCGGCGCGTCGGCGGTGCCGCAAAAGAAGCGGGATCCCGGCTGCGTCTCTGCCAAAGCGCCGGCCGGGTCGCGACCCATATCGCGCAGCAGAGTAAGCAGACCCATCGAGTCCAGATCGAAAACCGGCTTCGCATCGGGTTGATCTCCGGCGGCGACGCCGTCGCCAGTCAGTGTCAATACGCTTTCGATGCCGAACGCGGCGGCAGTTAGCAAGTCACTTTGGATCGCAATGCGGTTACGGTCACGACAGGTCACCTGCAAGACCGGCTCGATACCGAGCCTGCGCAGGTGAATTGCCGCCCCGAGACTCGACAACCGCACCCGCGCGCCCGCCCCGTCGGTCAGGTTGATTGCGGTTACCGCAGGCTTGAGTATGCCGGCAGCGATACCGAGTGATTCGAGCTCGGCCTCGCGCGGCGGCGTCAGTTCCGCGGTCACCGCAAAATGTCCGGACTCGAGCGTTCTGCGAAACGATTGCACCACGGCTCCCCTATCAGGTTGTTGAAAAAGGGCTATCCTGCCCTTTTTT
>JAKEGN010000226.1 GCA_022615525.1 Woeseiaceae bacterium | reverse complement strand
GGGCCGCGTCCGGCGCTGCTTGATTTGCGTAGACGGCCTGCTTGCCTATACTCCGCCCATGCTGCCCGGTCACTGCAAGATGCTGACACGACGCTGTAAGGCGACGGGGTCGGCGCGAGGATGACGCGACCACGCCCTGCAGGCGGGAATGAAGGGGCGCCGGCCGGCTTGTTCTGCATCGTGCTTGCTGCCGGCGCCGCGACGCGTTTCGGTTCCTGCAAGCAGCTGGCCGAGTTTCGCGGCCAGCCGCTGGTCGCACGCGCGATGCGCCTCGCCGAGGCGGTGACGGGAGAACGCAGCCTGCTGGTCGCCGGAAATCAATGGCCCCTGGTGGCCGCGGCTTGCGCCCCTTTGCAGGGATACCTCGTGGTGAACCCGGATTTCGCCACGGGCCTGGCCGGTTCGATCGCCGCCGGTGTGGCTGCCGTTGCCACCGTCGCCAGCGGCGTCCTGCTACTCATGGCAGACCAGCCGCTGGTCGAGCCGGAGCAGTTGCGTGGCATGGTCGAGGCCTGGTCCAGGAATCCGCATCGCATCGTGGCCAGCGAGTACGCCGGTATCGAGGGGCCGCCGGCGATCTTTCCCGCAGACCTGTTCCCGGAATTGCTTGCACTCAAGGGAGACTCCGGTGCCCGCAGCGTGTTGCGCGCGCATCCCGGGAGCATCACCCGATTCAGCTGTCCCGCCGCGGCAAGCGACATCGACACGCCCGCCGACCTGGCAGCTATCGATCGCTAGTCGGCCGTCCGCCGCTTGTGCAATGGCGTGCCGGCCTTTGCATCCGGCGGCGGCAGGCCCTGCGCATGATCGTAATGCGGCCCATGGCTTGCGCAGCGCTCACAGTTGACCCAGCCGGAGTCGCCATTGGCGTAGTGCTCCTTCTTCCAGATGGGCAGGCGCTGCTTGACCTGGTCGATGATGTAGCGACAGGCGTGAAACGCTTCATCGCGATGCGCCGAACTCACGCCGACCCATACCGCGCAGTCGCCGATCTCCAGCGATCCGCTGCGGTGTACACAGTGGGCGTGCAGGATTTTCCACCGTGATCGGGCTTCCTCGAGTATCCGCTCGCCTTCGCTCCTGCACAAAGGTGCATAGGCTTCGTATTCCAGCCGTACCACGGACATGCCGTCGTTGTGATTGCGAATCCAGCCTTCGAACGATGCATACGCACCGGCAGCGGGGTCGCGCAGTTCCCTGCTCAATTCATCGGGCAGGATCCGTTCTTCGGTCATCAGCATCATTTCAGCCACCCGCGACCGGAGGGAAAAACAGCACGACGTCGCCGTCCCTGACCGGCGCGTCCCAGTCGACGAGCTGGTCGTTGATAGCCACTTTGCAGTGGCTGGCGGGTTCCGTCGAACCGTGGCGATGTTTCAGTTGCGCGAAAAGCGCGGCCGCCGAATCTGCATCGCTCTCGAGCGTCTCGCCGCTGATGCCGGCATGTTCGCGAAACAGCGCAAAGTATCGAACTGTGACCTGCTTTTTCATACCGTGAGCCCGGCCGCGTGTTGCGACAGGTCATCAGGCGTATTGATGTTGTCCAGCGCCCTCGGGTTCCGCGCCTCGAGCAGCCGCGTGTCCGAGCGCAACATGATCTTGCGCGGGCAATGAATCCCGGCAGCGACAAATTCATCGACAATGCGCCTCGCCGAGGGGTTGTAGATGGCGCACAAGGGCTCGGGCATGCCGTCGGAGCTGCTGCGGTAGGCGGTAAAGGGCTGTGAGGCTGAATGCTGTTCCAGCAGGTAGCGAATGGTCTCACTGTCGAGGTTCGGCAGGTCGCAGGCAACGACCAGCCACGAGGCTTGCGGCTCGGAATCCATGGCCGAGAGGATTCCGGCCAAGGGCCCCAGTCCCGAATAACGATCCGCGATCTGCGGATACCGCGCGCGCTCAGGCTCCCTGGCCTGATCGGCGCGGGTCGATACGAATACCCGTTCGAGGTGCTGCTGCAACAGGCGTACCGCGTGAGCCAGTTGCGTCTCGCCGTCGCGGCGCAACAATGCCTTGTCCCTGCCCATGCGGCGGCTCTGCCCCCCGGCCAGTACCAGGCCACGGACTCCTTCAGACCTCGTCACGCCGGTAGTCCTTTTTTCCGCCGGATTTAGAGATCAGGTGCGTATCGGAGATCGTGATGTCATGCGAAAGTGCCTTGCACATGTCGTATACCGTCAGTGCGGCTATGCTGGCACCGGTCAGCGCCTCCATTTCGACGCCGGTCTTGTGTGTCACCTTGCACAGGCAATCGATGATGGCACGACCTGCCGAATCCAGGTTGATGCGGATCTCGCAGTCGTCGAGACCCAGGGGATGACAGAACGGAATCAGCTCGTGCGTTTTCTTCGCCGCCATGATGCCGGCGATGATCGCCGTGGCAAAAACCGGCCCTTTTGCGGTGCGGATATCACCGTCCACGAAGCGACGCGCAACTTCCGGCGGAAACACGACCACGGATCTCGCATGTGCCTCGCGGGCAGTCGGCCTCTTTTCGCTCACATCGACCATGGCCGGCCGGTTTTCCGCATCGATATGACTGAGTTTGCTCATTGCAATGCAGCTCCGGCATCAGCCGCCGATGCGGTACATCTCGACCTTGCTCACCAGCGGGAACTCGCGCTCGTCGGGTCGGCGCAATTCGCTGTAGCGGTCCTCCCGCGCATGCCATATGCGACGCAGGATGCCGGCGAGCTCGACGTCGTCTGCACCGTTACGCAACGGGTCACGCAGGCTGGTCCCCGCGGTCGCAAACAGACAGGTGTACAGGACGCCATCCGCCGACAGTCGAGCGCGGCTGCAGGCGCCGCAAAACGGTTCCGTGACGGACGAGATGAATCCTATTTCTCCCTGGCCATCCAGGTATTTGTAGCGGCGCGCTACTTCACCCGGGTACTGGCTGTCGACGGCCCGCAACGGCCATTTCGCATGAATGATTTTCAGCAACTCCCGCGACGGCACGACCTGGTCCATGCGCCAGCCGTTGCGATTGCCTACATCCATGTACTCGATCAGGCGGACTATGTGCCCGCTGCCACGAAAGTGCCGCAAGAGATCCGGAACCGTGTGGTCGTTGATGCCTCGCTGCACGACAGCGTTGATCTTGACAGGTCCGAGGCCTGCCCTCTCTGCGGCTGCAATGGCGCCGAGCACCGTCCCGACTTCGCCGCGATTGCCGCTCATGCGCCGGAATACATCGGGATCCAGGCTATCCATGCTGATGGTGATGCGTAGCAGGCCGGCATCCGCCAGAGCTTGCGCTACCGGTGCAAGCAGGATGCCGTTGGTGGTCAGCGCGAGATCGTCCACACCCTCGATCGTCGCGAGCCTCGCCACGAGCTCCGGCAAGCGCTTGTCGAGCAGCGGCTCGCCGCCGGTGAGGCGCAGTTTCGTGACTCCGAGTGTTACGGCGATACGCGCGATGCGAAAGATCTCGTCATGAGTCAGTCGTTCGCGCTTTCTCAGGAACTGGTAATCCGCGTGATACTGGGCCTCCGGCATGCAATAAGGACAGCGAAAATTGCATTGGTCCAGCACGGAAATTCGCAAGTCCTGCATCGGACGCCCGCGGGTATCCAGGGTGGCGGGCGGCGTTAGCTTGTTGCGATTCATGGGGTCATTTTGCCCGATATGGACTCACGAGGTAAGCGCGGGGACCGAAGTCCGGTTTTCTTGTGCAGTGCAGCATCGGTGGTTATACTGGTATTCCGGAGCCCGGGCAACCGGGCTGGAATCAATGCACGTACTGCTCAACCGGTGCCTGTCGCTGCGCCGGGCGCTGCCGTGCGGCAAGCTCGACCGGCATCACGACAGGTTAACCAACGGAGCTGGCAATGAACGTCAACCTTTCCGCCGACCAAGTGGCGTTTCGAGACGAGGTAAGGAAGTTCTTCGCCGCGAAATACCCGGCCGACATCCGCTTCAAGACGGACAACGGCATCGATCTCGAACGTGACGACTACATACGCTGGCAGAAAATCCTCTACATGCAGGGCTGGGCAGCCATCAACTGGCCCGTCGAATACGGCGGCACCGGGTGGAGTGCCATACAGAAGTATATTTTTGCCAACGAGATTGCCGAGGCAAACGCCCCCGACATGGTTCCTTTCGGCGTCAAGATGGTTGCACCGGTCATTTACACCTACGGCAGCGAAGCGCAGAAACAGAGATTTTTGCCCGATATCCTGCAAAGCAATGCATGGTGGTGCCAGGGGTACTCGGAACCCGGCGCCGGATCGGATCTCGCCTCGCTCAAGACCAGGGCGGAACGCAGAAGCGACTACTACCTGGTCAATGGGACCAAGACCTGGACGACGCTCGCGCACATGGCGGACTGGATTTTCTGCCTGGTCCGCACTTCCTCGGACGTGGCTCGCCGCCAGGAAGGCATCAGCTTCCTCCTGATCGACATGAGCACGCCAGGGGTTTCGGTCAAGCCGATCATTACCATCGAGGGCGAACGCGAGGTCAACGAGGTGCATTTCGAAGACGTGCGCGTGCCGCTCGACAACCTGGTCGGCGAGGAAGGAAAAGGCTGGACCTACGGCAAGGTATTGCTGCAACACGAGCGGACCAATCTTGCCGGCACGGCCCGGTCCAAGTTCAGGATGCGGCGCCTCAAGGCAAAAGCAATGCAGGTCGCACACGGTGGTGAGCCGCTCATGCACGACCGCAATTTTGCGCGAAAGTTTGCGGCTGCGGAAATCGAACTGAAGGCTCTCGAATACACGGACCTGCGAACGCTCGCCGCCGTTGCCATCGGCAAAGCGCCGGGACCGGAATCCTCGATACTCAAGATACGCGGTACCGAGGTGAGCCAGGCAATCGACGCTCTGTACATGGAAGCAGCCGGCTACTACGCACTGCCGTGGATTCCGTCCCAGTATGCGGCGGATTTTCCCCTCGATGAACGGATCGGCCTGGGCTCCGAGACCAGGACATCGCTTCGTTATTTCAACGGCCGCAAGGCCTCCATATACGGTGGCTCGAACGAGATTCAAAAGAACATCGTTTCGAAACACGTACTCGGTCTCTGAATCCGTCACGCAGGCAACAGGCATACAACATGGATTTTTCGCTCACTGAAGAACAGGAGATGCTGGTCGAGAGCGTCTCCCGGTTCATCGACAACGATTACGACTTCGACCGCCGGCAAAAGAATGCCG
>JAKEGN010000225.1 GCA_022615525.1 Woeseiaceae bacterium | reverse complement strand
GGCATGACCGCCGTAGAAATCCAGGATGCGGCGCCCGTCGGCGGTGATGATCTCGCAACCCGAACCGCTTTCGGCGACGAACGGCAACTGCGAGTAGACCGGCAAAGTCGCGGCCCTTTCTCGCTGGCCTGCATCGTCGGCAAGCCCGGAGCCGATGGCAATGTTCACCGTGTCAGCTCCACGCCGGCGCAGGCATCTGCAGCCCGGTGCTTTCCGGCAATGACCAGAGCCGGTTCATCCATTGCATGGCACCGCCGGCAGCGCCCTTCACCAGGTTGTCGATCGCGCATATCACGACGACATTGCTGCCGTTCACCGAGATGCCGATGTGCGCGTAATTGCTCGCGACGACATCCTTCAGTTTTGGAACGCCATCCAGGATTCGCACAAATTCACATTGAGCATACTGCTTTCTGAACAGGCTGCCGATGTCGTCGGCCAACGCCGGCTTCGCGAGCTTTGCCTGGACAACGACATAAATGCCGCGGGCGAACGGGCCGGACTGCGGTACGAAGTTGATCGCCAGCCGGCGCGTGGTAGCGTGCTCGACGAGCGCCTGTGCTTCCGGCACGTGCCGGTGCTGCAGCGGCTTGTATGCATAAAGATTGCTGTGCCGTTCCGGGTGGTGCGTGCCATCCTGCGGACTTCTGCCGGATCCTGTGCTGCCTGTGGTGCCGGTCACGTAAACCGTGTCATCGGCGATTCCGGCATGGGCCAACGGCACGCAGGCCAGGGCGATCGCGGTCGCGAAGCAGCCGGGGTGAGCTGCGTGCCGGGCAGGAATGCCTGCCTGATGTTCCGGGACGGCGCAGAAGAATTCCCTGAGCAATTCCGGCTGCGGATGCCGTCCACCATAGATCTTTTCGAACGTGGTGCTGTCGGAAAAACGATAATCAGCGGACGTGTCGACAACGCGGACTTGCAGGTCACGTCTGCCGGCTGCATCGAGTGCCGCTGCCAGGCTGTCTGCCGACGCACCGTGCGGTGCCGCCGAAAGCAACGCCAGGTTCGTGCCGCGGTCGAGCCTGCCTGGCCATGAGCCCGCATCGGCAAACACCTCTTGCGGATACGCTGTACCGAGATGCGGGAACACGTCGGCGATGCGCTGGCCACCACGACTCCCGGACACGGCAGCCGCAAGGCGAAACACCGGATGCGCGTGCATGAGCCTCAGGAATTCGCCACCGACATAGCCGGTGGCCCCGAGCACGATTGCAGCTATGCGATTCATCGTGAACTGTCCCCGCGCGAAGACCGCAAGCGCCCGGCGACCAGGTCGCCGAGAGCCGTGCCGTGAGTCATGGCATTGATGGCCGGCAAGGCCATGCGTTCGTTGATCTGGTCTACACCGACCGCATTGTCCGTGGCCGGTCCGGTTACCACCGCCGGCTCGATGCCGAATTGTTCGCGGAGGATCTTGGCGCCTCCCCAGGCAGCGACCGGGTCATTGGCGCAGAGGATCACGGCCGTGAAGGCGGCACGGATCCGTTCGTCGGTGAGTATCGCCTCGACTCCGTAGGCGCCGAGCAGGCCGTCACCGAGTTCGAGAACGATGACGTCCGGCTGGAACTCGGCAAGGCTGGACAGCAGGGAGCGGGTGAGGGCGGGACCGTTGGCCGCGGTCGTCGCCACGATACCCAGGTCGGAGAAAATCATGGTCTCCTGTGCTCCCGCATCTTCCATGGCGAGTATGTCCCGGCGCAGCGAAACGCCGGTGGCCTTGCAGGCTGCGACATGCAGGCCCAGGTGTCGCAGGCGACTGACGATGGCACAGGCGGCGGCGGTCTTGCCCGAATCCATGCAGGTACCCGCCAGCGCAACGACCGGTACTCCGCGAATATCCAGCGCGGCATCGGGATCGAGCATTTTCGATCCGACACGAGCGGGGATGCCGATGCGTTCCCCCAGGTAGGGGAAGTGCAATACACCGCCGAGCACTTCGCAGTCGAATGGTGGCCCGACATCGGGATTCGCCGAATCGCAGATGCCCATGACACCGCCGATGTTCAGTATCTGGATGGTCGAGCCGACCTCCAGCGATTCGGGCAGATGACCGGAGTATCCCAACAGTGCTTTGCGATGACCCAGGGCGCCGACCACGATGTCACCCTGATTCACTGTAGCCATGCGACCGCTCGTGAGTTCGAGCTGGTTATAGCGATTCTTGTTGTTCAGGACACGCACGGCGACGAGTACGCCCTCTTCGCAGGGAATGTCATCCGACACCCGCAATTCGTGGCCGAGCTTGCTGTGTTGCGCAACGGAAGCGACCTTGTCGACAAAGACACTGCGCATCGCTCAGCGCCCCTTTTCCGTTGCAGCCGCGCGCGATTGCAAAATGCCGGGCAGGGCGAGGATGCGCGCGAATCCGAGCGCATCGGTAGCTGTCCATTCTCCCGCCGATTCACCGTACACACCGCGGGTGGCCGCAAGCAACGAGTGCGGCGAACTGGTGCCGGCAATGAACAAGGTGCCCGGGCGCAACGTGAAGTGCACTTCGCCGGTCACCCGCTGTTGCGATGACAGGAACAAAGCTTCGATATCCCGCGCCGCGAGATCCAGCTGCTTGCCCTCGTGCACGAGGTCACCATAGACCGCGGCGACACTGTCCTTGATGCGCGCCTGTTGTGCGCTCAGCACGAGTTTCTCGAGTTCGCGGTGTGCGGTAATCAGGGTGACTGCCGCAGGGGCCTCGAAAGCAACGCGCCCCTTGGTGCCCAGAACCGTATCACCGAGGTGTATACCGCGGCCGATGCCGTACCCGCCCGCCAGCACCTCGAGTTTCTCGATAAGGGCGACCGGCTGCAGGTTTTCGCCGTCCAGGGAAACCGGTATGCCGTGGCGGAAGCCCAGCGTGTGACTCGATGCATCGAGTGGTCGTGTAAAGGCGCCGCACGAGAGCACCCACGCCTCCTCCGGTATCGAGGTCACCGATGTCAGGGTCTCGCGGCCGCCGATCGTGATGCCCCACAGTCCCCGGTTGATCGAATACGCGGAGCCCTGCGACGGCAAGGGCAGTCCGTGCTGTTGCAGATAGTCGAGTTGCTCTGCGCGTATCCAGTTGTTGTCGCGGACCGGCGCTAGCACCTCGAGCTTGGGGTTCAACGTGCGCAAGGCGACTTCGAAACGAACCTGGTCGTTGCCGGCCGCGGTGCAACCGTGCGCCACCGTGGTTGCATTGCGCGTCAGCGCAAGTTTCGCCAGTTCCGTCGCCTGCAGTCCGCGTTCCGCTCCCACGCACAACGGATAGAACTGGCCGCGCCGCACGTTGCCGGCGATCAGGTAACGCAGCACGGTTTCGAAATAGGCGTCCCGGGCATCGACCAGCACGTGCTCGATTGCGCCCAGCGCGGCCGAGCGTTGCTGCAATGCACGCGCTCCTGCCGCATCGATTCCGCCGGTATTCACGGTCGCCGTGATGACGTCTCGGCCAAAGTGCTCCTTCAGCCAGGGTACGCAGAACGAGGTATCCAGGCCGCCGGAAAAGGCGAGAATGATGGGACTGCGGTCGACGCTCACATCTGACTCCGGTGGGTGTGTAAAAGCTGCCAGTGCCGGGACGTGGCGTGCCCGATCCTGGTGATGAGATTTCGTTGCGCGGCAGCGCTGGCCGTGGCAGTGAACACCGTGTCGTCACCGCCGACGTTGCCGACGATCTCAGGCCACTTGCATCGGTCGAGAGCCAGCGCGACACGCTGCGCTGCGCCCGTCTCCGTACGGATGACCAGCAGATTCGGTCCGGCGGATTTCAGGTCGACGAGCAGGTCGGCAACCTGTGCGAGTTCCTCGTCACCGGCAGCCGCTGCGCGAGGCAGCGCATAGCCGCCGGCCGTCTTGATCGCGCCGATTTCACGCAGATCCCGGCTGACACTGGATTGAGTGGCGACAAAGCCCCTCTCGACCAGGGCCTCGACGAGCGACTTTTGAGTGGCAGCCGGTCTTTTCTGCAGCAGCTGGCGGATGGCGTCCCGACGGACCGACTGCCCTTCCGAAGAATTCGGCATGAATGATCTCGCATAAATATGCGCATATATCTATCGAAATGCGCATACACTGTCAAGTACTTATTGCCTGTCCGGACTTCTTAGTTGCTAGTATGCGCACTCGCCGAGGAGGAAGCCGCCCATGCACGAACCACAGACCGTCGAAATCGAGCCGGCCAATGCGGCCACCGGCACGGCCACTGGCACAGTCTTGTGGCTGCACGGTCTCGGGGCCGATGGCCACGATTTCGAGCCAATCGTTGCCGAGCTTGCGCTTCCGCAGCGAGTCGCCCTGCGGTTCGTATTCCCGCATGCGCCGATCCGGCCGGTGACGCTGAATGGCGGCATGCGCATGCGTGCCTGGTACGACATCATCAGTCTCGATCGCTCGGGCCCGCAGGACGAGCAAGGCATCCGCGAGAGTGCCGCAATCCTGACCAGTCTCATCGAACGCGAGCGGCAGCGCGGCATCGCGAACGATCGCGTCGTGGTCGCCGGATTTTCTCAGGGTGGGGCGATCGCCATGCACACCGCGCTGCGCCATCCGAAGAGACTTGCAGGACTGATGGTCTTGTCGTCGTGGCTGCCGCTCGGCAGCTCGTTTGCTGCCGAGGTGCTCAACAATCCGCATTCCCAGTCGCGAGAGCTGCCCGTGTTCATGGCCCATGGGACTTTCGATCCGATGCTGCCAATCGCGATGGGGCAGCAGTCAAGAGCCGCGTTGCAGGGGGCCGGCTTCGAGGTCGAGTGGCACGAATACCCGATGGCGCACGCGGTATGCGCGGAGGAAATCGTCGCGATCCGCAAGTGGCTGTTGTCGGTTTTCGCTGCAAGCTCCGATTGAGCGCTCAAGCCGGCCGTGGATCAGAGCTGACCGGATCATCGATACGAAAGCGGAAACGCCTCGTGCCGGTCGCCTCGCCGGAGGAATCGAAAGTTCGCTCACAGAACTCCACTTCGTCGTCATTTGACCAGAGCAGCGTGGTCGAACAACGTGTGCCATATTCGCCTGCAACAATGAAGGGTGCGGACAGCGTGCGGGCCAGCGGGAATGGCAATTCCGAACTGTCGATCTCGTCCACGGCGGCGGGCGTTCGATCGGCAAGCAAGCGCAACAGTGACGACTCATCGACGGAATTGCTGTCAATGAGTCGCGCAAGTGCATCCCGGCTGCGAATGACTTTGGGCCATGCCGCATCCAGATCCGCATTGCTCAAGCCATACACACCACGGTTCAAGATCGACGTTTGCCCGCTGCGGTTCGACGAGTAAACCAGCCGGCCACGATCCGCGGCGAGCAGGCTGAAGCCTGCATATTGGGCGCCATCGATGGAGGCGACGAAATCGTCCGGCCTGGCATCCTCGCCGATGTACCGGCTGACGAGTTCGCCCCGGGAACGAAGCCGCCCGGTCGATCGCTGCATTTCGCGGTAATTGGTCACCGTGGCGAACCTGCCTGTGCGGCTCACTCCCAGCCAGGTTCCTCCGGCCTGCAAGTCCCTGCCGGCCAGGACTTGCTGAAAGTCCGGCCACCAGTGCGCATTGCGTGCCGGCCGCGCATGGTATTCATCCCGGTTGGCAGCCAGCACGAGGCGGTATTCAGGATGCGCCTGCCAGGCGAAAACGATCAGACACATGCAACCATCCTCAGTATCCGTCCAGACCCAGCCAGTCATCGACGAGCCGTCTTGCGATGGACAGGCGGTATGGAAGTTTGGGGAATCCGGATTGCAGTTCCTTCCTTGTAAACCAGCGGGCGTCCTCGAGTTCACCGTCATTCAGCGCAATCTCGACCGAGGCAGACGAAGCCGTAAAGCCGAGCATCAAAGACGATGGAAAAGGCCAGGGCTGTGAACTGTGATAGCGCACGTCGTGCACTTCGACATTGGTCTCCTCGAACACCTCGCGGCGTACTGCATCCTCGAGACTTTCGCCCGGTTCCACGAAACCGGCGATGGTGGAATAACGACCTTCCGGCCAGGTCGGCTGGCGGCCGAGCAGACACTGAGGCCCGTTCGATACCAACACGATGATGGCGGGGTCGACGCGCGGGAAAATGATGTGCCGGCAGGTACTGTTCGTGCACTTGCGCGTGTTGCCTCCGGACTCGGCCCTGGACGGTGCGCCACACAAACCGCAGAATTTCTGCATGCCGTGCCAGATGGCCAGTGCGCGAGCCTGCGCGGCGAGGTTTGCTTCATCCGGAGGCAGTACGCTGCCGAGATAACGCAGGTCGTGAAATTCGCCGAAATCCTTGAGTGGGTTGTCGACGCCAGGGTCGATGCGAAAAGCGAACGCCGGGTGGCCGCGAAAAACGCCGAGAAAGATCAGCTCGTCGTTCTCAAGATAGGGCGATGCGTCCTGCCTCTCCAGCAACACGGCACGCGGCGATCCGGACGACGCAAGGCACTTGTCGCCCCACACCGGTACAAAGCGGCTTTCCGGCAGCAGCTGCGCAGACGCAAGCCAGTCCGAATCCGCGCGCCGGTGCCCCGAGCGGTCGACGAAAGCGCCGGCAAATGTATTGTGGGCGTTCAATTGCGAATCGTACCTGCAGTGCATGGACACGGCTGTCGACATGCCCTGGTGATCAGGGTCGTTCCCCGTGCCGAGTATGTAAATCCCGCGCAAGGCGGCAAGTGCAAAGTCTACCGGATTTGAACGGCGCTCAGGCGCCACGAATCGGTGGCGGGGACATCCCGCTCATGGAAGCAGAAACCCCGTCCTGGCGGCCGATTTCACAGCCCGGACATTGATGGTGGTCCAGGGCGTAAGCATCCTGCACGTAAATCGTCCGGCAATCCCGGCAGGTCGCAAGATAGAGCTCGTCGTTGTTACTGATGCTTTTCAACAGTCGCCACGCCCATTCGAAGTTCAGTCGCGCGTGCCGGTGTAACTGCAGATAGGTTTCGAAAGCACGGCACACGCGATGGCCGTACTCCACGTCCGGGCGCGGCCAACAGGCATGCACCCTGTTGGCACTGTCGATGCGTAGCAGCAGGCTGGCGCAGAAAAGGGCCACCAGCGTGGTTGCCTCGAGCTGGTTCAGTGGATTCTTCACGAACAGGCCGACCTGTTGCGGCGATTTGCCACGGCGTCGCCTCACCCGGTCGTCTCCGGAGTTGCGAAAATAGGTCGTATAGAGCTTGCGTATGCGGTCATCGCTCAAACCGGTGCACTCCTTGATGGTGTGAGTTCTTGCTTCGTGCCGGATCATTCGCAGCGCCAGCTCGAACTGGCTGCGCTCGGTGGCGTAACGATTGTCAGTGAGGCGCATATCTGCTCCTTTATGCTAGTTTTAGACCATATACAGTGGTATAAGAGGGTATACGATCCTTTTCTGGTAAATCAACGGATAGCCCTTTATCCGCTGAGATCAACAAGAAATACCGAAGACCTGGGGAGGAATCATGGACTTCGCGGGACCCGATCCGGCGGACTACGCCAATGTCCGCGCCCTGAATGGCGCCTTCCTCGAACTCGCCCGGCGGCGGCGGTTGAGCCGCACGTGCCTGAGCGGTCTTGAGGAAAGACTGGCAGGCAGGCTAATCAGCCTGACCGAGACGGAGGCCAACCGCCTGGCTACCGCGCCGTTTCTGCTGTTCTCGTTACGCGAACGCGATGGCCGCCTGTGGGACGGGCTGTTCAACGCGGCCGGCAAACAGGACCTGTTTGCCTTCGAACCGGCCGCGGGAGACGAACTGGCGCGGCTGACCGCCGCCGGGCTCGGTTTCGTGTGGCAACTGGCGCAGCGTAATCCGTATGCCGCGCGCGTTCTGGCCGGCGCCAGCCTGCACTGGTGCGAGCAGATTGCCGAGCGTACGTTCCTGCAGCTGCTGGCTATTACCAGCGTCAGGAGCGATTTGCTGCAACTGCGATCCGGCAATGACGGCGATCTCTGGTCAAAGCTCCTCGATGCCGGTGTGATGCGCAACGACAGGATGAGACACAGCGCGCACATCAGCGCATTGCAATCCGTCCTGACTCATGATCGCGTCGACGTTCGGCAAGCGTGGCCCGCAGCCGCACGGAAGATACACCGCCCCGGCCTGCGCGTCGCCGAAGAATAGGTCGAGAGTTGAAAGTCCACATTCCAACTCGGCCGCATATACAATACGCGGCGCCATGCTTGCGCTGTCGATCAAGAATCTTACAAAGACCTATCCCAATGGTGTCGAGGCGCTGAAGGGCATCGACTTCGACGTGGAGTCAGGTGACTTCTACGCGCTGTTGGGACCGAACGGGGCGGGGAAAACGACGGCGATCGGCATCATTTGCTCCCTGGTCAACAAGACCGCGGGCGAGGTCAGGATACTCGGACACAGTATCGATCGGGATCTCGCCGCGGCAAAGGCATGCATCGGCCTGGTTCCCCAGGAATTGAACCTGAATGCCTTCGATACCGTGCTGAACATCGTCGTGAACCAGGCAGGCTACTATGGCATCGAGCGGCGCGAAGCACTGCGGCGTGCAGAAAAATACCTGGGTGAATTGCGCTTGTGGGACCGGCGGCGGGAACCTTCGAGGAACCTTTCCGGGGGAATGAAGCGCAGGTTGATGATCGCGCGCGCGCTGATTCATGAACCAAAATTATTGATACTCGACGAGCCCACGGCCGGCGTCGACATCGAGATTCGCCGCTCGATGTGGGACTTCCTGAAACGGACGAACGAGGCCGGCACGACGATTATCCTGACCACGCATTACCTCGAGGAAGCCGAGAGCCTGTGTCGTCATGTGGCCATTATCGACAAGGGCAGGATCATCGAGAATGCGTCGATGAGTTCGGTACTGCGAAAGCTGAAGAGGGAAGTATTCGTATTGAGTCTGCGGAGTCCTGTCGCAGAAGCACCCGACCTGGACGGCTTCGACACGCTGCTCCGCGAGGATGGCGATCTGGAAGTGGCCATGGATTCGACGCGGAACCTGAACGAGGTGTTCGAGCTATTGAGCCGCAAGGCCATCGCGGTTACCAGCCTGCGTAACAAGACCAACCGCCTGGAAGAGCTGTTTATCGGGCTGGTGGGGCGCGGACGCGGCGACAACGCGGCCGGGCCAGGGGCGTAAAGTGAACCTGCGCCTGAACTGGATAGGATTTGCAACACTGCTGCGCAAGGAATGGATCCGGGTCATTCGTATCTGGGTGCAAACCATCGTTCCACCGGCGATTACCATGACGCTGTACTTCATCATTTTCGGCAATCTGATAGGCAGGCGAATCGGCAGCATGGACGGCTTCAATTACATGCAATACATCGCTCC
>JAKEGN010000224.1 GCA_022615525.1 Woeseiaceae bacterium | reverse complement strand
CGTAGTACCTTTCCGCCGCCTCGGCGACGTTCGTCTCCGGCTTCTTCGGCCCGGTTGTCGTCGATGTAATGCAGCCGGCCAGGAGTACCAATCCTGCCAGCGCGACTATCCACCCTGCTTTGGTTTTCACGCCGTTGCCACCTTTGCTTTTTTCTCGCTCAGCCTGTTGCGAACCCTGTCGCTGACCTTGCCAGCGAGCTGACCGCATGCGGCACTGATATCGTCACCGCGCGTCTTGCGCGTGGTCGCAACGATGCCCTGCGCGCGCAATGCGGCCTGAAAAGCTGCGATGTCTCTCGACTCCGACCTGTAAAACTCGTTTCCCGGGAACGGATTGAACGGAATGAGGTTGACCTTCGCCGTTTTGCCTCGCAGCAGCCCTGCCAGCTCGTGCGCATGCCCGATCGAATCGTTGATGTCGCGTAACATCACGTACTCGAAAGTGATGAAGCGGTTCGCGCGCTTGGCTGCATATGTCCAGCACGCATCCAGCAACTCGGCGATCGGATGAATCCTGTTGATCGGCACAAGATAGTTTCTCAGCTGATCGTTCGGTGCATGCAGCGACACCGCGAGCGATACATTGCAGTCGTCGCCCAGCTTGTGAATTTGCGGCACGATTCCTGATGTGCTGACCGTAATCCGCCGCCGCGACAACCCGTAGGAAAAATCGGACAGCAGAAGATCGAGTGCCGGGAGCAGGTTTCGATAGTTTGCCAGCGGCTCGCCCATGCCCATGAACACGACGTTGGTCACCGCCGGTTCGCCATTGGCTCTCGGGGGCAATGCACGATTCGCATAATTGACCTGGCCGACGATCTCCGCCGCGACCAGGTTGCGGTTGAACCCCTGCGCCCCGGTGGCACAAAACGCGCAGTCCAGCGCGCAACCTACCTGTGACGATATACACAAGGTGCCGCGTCCGGGTTCGGGGATGAACACGGTCTCGACCGCCTGGCCTGCTCCGGATTCGAACAGCCACTTTATCGTGCCGTCGTTCGACACCTTTTCGGACAGCAGTGCCGGCAGGCGGATAACTGCTGACTCCTCGAGTTTTGCCCTGAGTCCCTTCGACAAATCGGTCATGGCATCGAAGTGATCGGCGTTGCGCTGGTGTATCCACTGCAGCACCTGGCGCGCGCGAAACGGCTGCTCGCCGATACCGGCAAAGAAATTCTCGAGCGCCCCCTGCGGCAGGCCGAGCAAGTTCACTTTTTCGGATTCAGGGCGCATCAACAAGCCGCTCAGCGGGTCCTCGGGCAGAGCCCGTCCTTGCCGAAGAAGAATGCGATCTCCTGGGCCGCGGTCTCCGGACCGTCCGATCCGTGCACGATATTCTCTTCGATGCTATCGGCAAAATCGGCCCTGATCGTGCCCTTGTCCGCCTTGGCCGGATTGGTGGCGCCCATGATGCGGCGATTCGCGTCGATGGCGCCCTCGCCCCGCAGCACCTGCACCATGACCGGACCGGAGCACATGTAGTTCACGAGGTCCCTGAAGAACGGCCTGCTCTTGTGCACGGCATAGAAGCCCTCCGCCTGCTCCCTGGACAGGTGCATCATGCGCGCTGCCACGATCTGCAATCCGGACTTTTCGAAGCGTCGGTAGATTTCGCCGATCAGGTTCTTTTGCACACCATCGGGCTTGATAATAGAGAGCGTCTGCTCAACGGCCATACCGGAAATCCTTTGATCCATGAGACTGTTCGGCCGGGCAGGAGATCGCCGGCCGCACGTAAACCCGCAATTTTACTTGGATTATTGGAACCGGGCAATCAAACGCTGAAGCTTTCGCCGCAACCGCATTCACCCGATACGTTGGGATTGCGAAAGCGAAATGCCTCGTTCAGGCCTTCCTTGACGAAATCGACTTGTGTGCCGTCGATCAATCCCAGGCTGTTCCGGTCGACCACCACTTTGACGCCGCGGTCCTCGAATACCACGTCCGCGGGATCGATGGTGTCTGCATAGTTCACGACGTAAGCAAAGCCGTTGCAGCCGGTCTTCCTGACACCAACGCGCAGACCCACGCCGTGGCCGCGGGCTTCGAGGAAGCTCCGTACCCTGTGCGCTGCCGGTTCTGTCAGTGATATCGCCATGCTCATTCGTCCGCTCGTTGTTGCTCCGGCTCGCCCGATTTCCGCCGCAGCAACTGTATGGCATCCTCCAGCAACAGTATACGGCCTGTCTTGCCGAGTGGAACCTGCAGTTCCCGGACCGTGTCCCAGGGATCGAACTCCAGCAGGGACGTTGTCGTCCTGCCCTCGAACCGCTCGCAGAAATGTTCTGCGGCAGCGATCAGGTGCGGGCAGGCAATCGCCCTGAAGCGCAATTCCTGCAGCGTGTCATCGTCGATGCCTGCCGCAAGTTCGATCGTATTGCCTTGCCGGTCGTCCGCCGTTGCCGATACGACGCGACTGTACGATTTGCGCAGGTTTCCGGCATGAACCGGATTCACAAAATACGCACGCACCCTTTTGGAGTATGGATCCGCCATCCTGAATTTCAAGCCCGGTTTGCTGTTGCGGCGCGCGCCGGCGCGAGAGCCCTGAGATGCTGCACGGCCCATCGGTATCGCTCGATGGCCCGGTCTATCTCGCCGTTGCGGGTCCCCCGGCCGAGGCTGAAACGGATGGCGCTTTGTGCCAGGGCATCGCTGCGGCCCATGGCCCTGAGCACGTACGAGCTCTCACCGCTTTGTGAATTGCACGCCGCCCCGCTGGCAACGCACAGCGGCTCGAGTCCCAGCATCAAGCTCTCGCCGTCCACGCCGCCCGCGCTTACGTTCAGTATGCCGGGAAAAGTGTGTTCCTCAGCGCCGTTGCGCCACAGGTCCGGCAGGTCGCCGATGCCCTGCCACAGGCGCTCGCGCAAGACCCGAAATTTTTCCGTATCGGCCTCGCGCCGCGCTGCCGCCAGTTCCGCGGCAACACCGAACCCGATGATCTGGTGCACCGCCTGCGTGCCGGGGCGAATTCGCCGCTCCTGGGGTCCGCCATAGATCAGCGGCGCCGGATGGCTGCCGGGCCTGTCGGCAACATACAGGGCGCCGATGCCCTGCGGGCCGTGAAACTTGTGCGCCGTCAGTGACATCAGGTCAACCGGCAGTACTTTCAGGTCGATTTCAAGTTTGCCCGCCGATTGGGCCGCGTCACAGTGGTAGAGGATGCCGCGTGCGCGACAGATGGCGCCGATGGATCCGATGTCCTGCACGATGCCGGTCTCGTTGTTGACGTGCATGACGGACAGCAGCTGCGTGTCGTCGCGCAGTACGGCCTCCAGGCGGTCCGGATCGAGCAGTCCTGACATCTCAGGATTCAGCCATGTCACTTCGAATCCCTCGCGCTCCAGTGCCTCGAAGCATTCCGTGACCGCCTTGTGTTCGGTGGTCATCGTCACCAGGTGCCGGCCGCGAGACGCGCGCTGCCGCGCGGCGCCGAGTATCGCCAGGTTATTCGACTCGGTTGCACCCGACGTGAAGACGATTTCATGGGGCTCGGCGTTCAGCAGCCCGGCAACCTGCACGCGCGCATGCTCAATCGCCGCAGCGGATTGCCGCCCGGCAATGTGGCTGGACGATGGGTTGGCAAAGCCAAACGGCGATTCGAGGCACTCCACCATGGCCGCCGTTACCGCGGCATCGACCGGTGTGGTCGCTGCATGGTCGAGATAAACGGGCAGTGGCGACGTGCCGGTCATTTCTGTGCCCTGCGCTCGTCCTTGCGCGGATCGACCGCTGCCAGGATGCCGCGAAGTATGTTGATCTCGTTCTGATCCGGCAGGGCTCTTGCAAACAGGCGGCGCAAGCGGCGCATCAGGTGGCGTGGATTGTCCGGATCAAGAAAACCGCTCACCGTCAGCACTTCCTCGAGATGCGTGTAAAAGTTCTCCAGTTCGTCGCCGGTAGCCAATGGCGTTTCGCGCACTGCGTCGTCTGCTGCGGGATTCATCTGTGCGAGCCGCAATTCGTAGCTCATGACCTGGACAGCCATGGCGAGATTGAGCGAGCTGAATCCCGGATCGGTCGGGATGGTAAGCAAGGTATGACATCGATCGAGATCGTCATTGCTCAGCCCGGATTTCTCCGGTCCGAAGATCACGGCCACCGGCCCCTGCCCGCTCTCCCTGACCAGCCGCAGGGCACAATCGCGCGGCAGCATGCTGGGCCAGCCGATGGTTCGCGAACGCGCGCTTGCGCCTGCAACGTAGCAGCAATCGGCGATCGCGGCTTCCAGGGTTGAGACTACGGTCGCAGACTCGAGCAGGTCTTCGGCACCCGAAGCACGGGCTGTTGCATCGTCATGAGGAAAATATTTCGGATTGACCAGCACCAGTTCCCGGAGTCCCATGTTCTTCATTGCGCGCGCCGTGGCCCCGATGTTGCCGGGATGCGTGGTACCAACGAGGACGATTCGTATGGTCAAGGCGTTGCTCTTTGTCGTCGGGTGGAACTTGAGGACTGCTCTGGTATTCTAGCGTGCCGCTGACAGGGAGTGTGCCGGCGGCCTGCTCTTTAATTACAGACTGGCGGAAACCTGGCATGCATGCATTATTGAACGTGGCCGTAATGGCGGCTCACAGCGGCGGCGACACCCTGATTCGCAGCCTCAACAGGCTCGAAAAAATCAAGGTGGAACAGAAAGGCCGCAATGATTTCGTCAGTGAAGCCGACCGCAAGGCCGAGCAGGCAGTCATCACCGTCATACGGAAACATTACCCGGACCACTCGATCGTCGCCGAGGAAAGCGGCGCACAGGGCGATTCCGACTACGTGTGGGTCATCGATCCGCTGGATGGCACCACCAATTTCCTGCACCGTTTTCCCGTGTTCTGCGTGTCGGTCGGGCTCATGCACAAGGGACGGCTGGAGCACGGGGCGGTCTACGATCCCTTGCGCCAGGAGTTGTTCACCGCCTCGCGCGGCCAGGGCGCACATCTTGATGGCCGGCGGATTCGAGTCGGCAAGATCACCGCCATCGAGCGCGCGCTCATCGGCACCGGCTTCCCGTTTCGCGAATCCAACCGGTCCTTGCCGCCCTACATGAAAATGCTGGAGAAGGCGATTTGCCACACGGCCGGAGTCCGTCGCGCGGGCGCTGCGGCACTGGACCTGTGTTATGTGGCAGCCGGCCGACTGGATGCATTCTGGGAAACGGGCTTGAGCATCTGGGACATGGCAGCCGGCGCTCTCATCATCCGTGAGGCCGGTGGGATCATCAGCGGACTGGACGGCAGCGAGGACTTCCTCGAATCGGGCCACGTGCTGGCGGGCTCACCCAAAATCTACAGCGCGATTGCCAAGCTTTTCAGCCCCGACATCAAGACCATGTTTGCCGACTGACAAAATGG
>JAKEGN010000223.1 GCA_022615525.1 Woeseiaceae bacterium | reverse complement strand
TCGCAAGGCCGGGCGGGAATTCGACGCACTGTGCTGCATTTACCCGACCGCCGTGCTCACCCGGGCTGCAACATTGCAGTCCGGGCTGGAGCTGTTGCAGGCGAACAAGGATGCGGCTTGTGTGCTTGGCGTCGTAGCATTCGAACACCCCGTGCAACGGGCGTTGGTTGTGCGCAATGACAAACTGCAGATGCTGCAGCCGGAACACGCACACACGCGCACACAGGATCTGGAGACGACGTACCATGACGCCGGGCAGTGGTACTGGATTCGCACCGCGGCACTGCGCGACCCGGAATTTCGCATCCTCGGGCCGACCGCCAGACCGCTCGTGCTCGACGCACTCGAATCCCAGGATATCGACACCGAACAGGACTGGACTTTGGCCGAGGCGAAATTTCGACTGTTGCGGGGAGGTAGTTCGGCATGAGCAGTTTTTCGACACCGCAGGAACAATTCTGGGCCGGGCAATTCGGCGATGACTACACCGATCGCAATACCGGTGCACGCTGGGTCGCCAGCAACCTGGCGCTGTTCAGCCGCATACTCGCTGCCACCTCCGGGGTCCGCTCGGTCATCGAGTTCGGCGCAAACCGCGGCCTGAACCTGCTCGCCCTGCGCCAGTTGCTGCCGGATGCGCGGCTTGCGGCCGTCGAGATCAACGGCAAAGCCGTGGAGGCCCTGCGGCAATTCCCGTGGCTGGAGGTTTCGCACTCATCGATACTCGATTTCAAACCGAAGGCGACATCCGACCTGGTGTTGGTGAAGGGCGTACTGATTCACCTGAACCCCGACGTACTGCCCGGTGTATACGAACTCCTGCACGCGGCCAGTGCACGCTATGTCTGCATCGTCGAGTACTACAACCCGTCACCGGTGACCATTCCCTACCGGGGTCACACCGACAAGCTGTTCAAGCGGGATTTTGCCGGGGAGGTACTGGCCCGGTACCCGGACCTGAAACTGCTGGATTACGGTTTCGTGTATCACGGCGATGCGAATTTCCCCCAGGACGACCTCACCTGGTTCCTGCTGGAAAAATCGTCCTGAGGGCGGTGTCTGCATGCCCCTGCATCCGCTAAGCACTGCCGAGGAACTGCTCATCCGGGCCGCGGCGAGCGGCATGGTGCCGGCAAGCTGGTTCATCACCCTGCCCGATCCGGCAACGTTATCGGCACGAACCGGCAAGCTGTCGATCGAGATCGCGAGTCACTGCTGGAACTACGCGCACCTGCTCGTGTACCAGTTGAGTTCGCTGGTGAATTTTCCGCCGACGATGGGTACAGTGACCATGACCGTGCTGCATGCGCCGGAGGATAGTCAGACCCGCGCCTTGCTCAATTACTTTGCTGCTATCGAGGTGCCGGGCGTTACCTGGAACTGGCTCGAGTTGCCGAGGCAGGAACTCTTTCGCCGCGGCATAGGGCGAAACCGCATCGCGCGACAGACCACAGCCGACTGGGTCTGGTTCACCGACTGCGACACCGTCTTTCATCGCGGCTGCATCGACGGGCTGGCCACTGAATTGCAGGGGCGGCGCGATCGCATGACCTACCCGCGCGGCGAATACATAACTTCCCTGCTGGATGCGGAAGATCCGCTGATCGCGACGAACGTGGACGAGCCGCGGGTACTCGACATCGACACCGGCAGATTCGAGTTCCGTGCGCTGCGCCACGCCACGGGACCGTACCAGATCGTTCACGGCGACGTGGCACGAGCCTGCGGTTACTGCGAACAGATCAAATTCTTCCAGCGGCCGGTCGATCAATGGTCCAAGGCCTATGAAGATCGAACATTCCGCTGGCTGATGGGAACCGGGGGCGTGCCGCTGGATATTCCCGGCGTGTATCGCATCCGTCACCGGCAAAAAGGCCGTTACGGCGACGACGGGCTCACGGCGAGGATCCGCAGCAAGATCCGTCGCATGCAGGAAAAATCCTGAGGGAAAAAGGTGCCGGATTTATTTAGCGACTGAGCAGGGCACGGCATTGGCCTGGCCATGCATTTCGTCTTCGGCGGCTACGCCGCGCATGCGATGCAGGTCTCGGTTACGAATGGCCGGCCGGTCGTTCATCGCTGTGTCTGCGCAGTCGATGTCGGCCAGGTGGTGAATTCCCTCGGAGTCGAGGCGCAGATGATGGGCGCGACGAACGATGGACTGTCGACTGCCCTGAATCTCAGGATCACTGTCAGAGACGGAAAGGTCGAGCAGGACAATTTCACCAGTTACCCGTTGCTCCGTATGGCCGAGTCCCCGGACGTCGAAGTGCATATTGTGCACACGGACTTCGCACCGTCCGGCGCCGGTGAAATGGGCATACCCACCGTTGCGCCGGCCTTGACCAACGCGATTTATGCTGCAACCGGGAAACGGATCCGGCGATTGCCGATCGGGGACCAGCTCAGGGCGTGACTTGGAAAAAGGTGCCGGATCACTGCTGTCCCATAAACTTGTCATGCCAAAGCCAGTTGTTGTTGAGGCGTGATAGGCAATGGGTCGGGAGGGTCACCTCGC
>JAKEGN010000222.1 GCA_022615525.1 Woeseiaceae bacterium | reverse complement strand
GGCAGGCTGAATTCCATGTCACTGACTGCAGGCATACGCAGCCCGCACTGGTGGTCGGGTGTCGCGCTCGCGATCGCCGTTTCGTTGATTGCGGGCGTCGCCGCGAAATGGCTCGGCGAATCTGTGCTCGGATTCGACAAGAGCCCGATCAGCGACATCATGCTGGCAATAGTAATCGGCATGGTGATCGCCAACACGATTTCGCTGCCAGCGTCCGTCAAACCGGGCCTGAAGTTCTGCGCCAGCACCATCCTGCGCATCGGCATCATGCTGCTGGGGATACGGCTGAGCCTGCTCGGGGCCGGCCGGTTCACGGTCGTCGCATTGCCCTTCGTGCTGTCCGCGATTGCCATCGGCCTGCTGACCGTCGGCTTGCTGGGGCGCTGGCTAGGCTTGTCACGCCAGCTCAGCGGCCTGATCGCCATCGGGACCGGTATCTGCGGTTGCACCGCCATAGTCGCGACCGCACCCTTGATAAAGGCCAATGAAGCGGAGGTGAGCTATTCGATAGCCTGCATCACCGTATTCGGGCTGGCCGCGATGTTCTTCTATCCCTACATCGCTCATTACCTGTTCGCCGACCAGCCAGCCTTCGCCGGCCTGTTTCTCGGCACGTCCATCCACGAAACGGCACAAGTGGCCGGCGCAGGCCTGATGTACGAATCACAGTTCAACGCGCCGGTCGCGCTGGATATCGCGACGGTCACAAAACTGGTCAGGAATCTCTGCATGGTCGCCGTCATACCGCTGGTCGGTGTTCTGTACGGCGTGCGCGAGGACGGTGCTGGTGCACGCAAGCTCAGCTGGTTGTCGATGGTGCCCTGGTTCATCGTCGGGTTTGCGTTGATGTCCGGGTTGCGCACCGTCGGCGACCTGGGCGACAGGCCGTTCGGCTTCCTCGACCCGGCCACGTGGGACCGGTTCGTCGTCTTCATACGCGGTACGGCCGAACACTTTCTACTCATCGCGATGGCTGCTGTCGGACTGACGTCGATGCTGGCCGGAATAGTCAGGATTGGCGCGCGGCCGTTCCTGCTGGGGCTCTTTGCAGCCTTCGTGATCGGCGGCGTGAGCCTCACGCTCATTTATGCCTTTGCCGATACGCTCATCGAGCTGGTCGGCATCGGTCAGCTATCCGGGCAATGATGCGCTGAGCCGGACCCTGTCGAGGACGATGGACGAGGAGGCGTCCTTGACGCCCGGCATGCCAAGAATCTTCTCTTCGACGAACTGGCCGAAGCTGCGCAGATCCCTGGCGACGACCAGCAGCAGGTAGTCGATTTCGCCGGTCAGCATGTGGCAGGCAATGACTTCGGGGCATTTGCCGATCAAGTTTCGAAATTTCCTGGCGCGCGCGACGTCCTGCCGATCCACTTTGACCGAGACATAGGCCTGGACCTCGTAGCCGAGCGCTTCCGGGTTGACCTGTGCGGAGATTCTTTCGATCACACCGCGGTCGAGCAGGGACTGTACACGGCGCTGGCAGGCAGAGGCGGACAAGGAAATGCGCTCGGCCAGCTCCACCCACGCGATTCGCCCGTCCTTTTGCAGTTCGCGCAGGATTTTGAGGTCAGTATTGTCCAGTGACGCAGGAATCATACAAAATACCAATTCTCATGCAGGATTCCTGCGAATCCTACCAGAGTATCCGGAAAACTTGCAGGAATATCGTGAGCGGATTTCACTACCATTCCTATCCATGAACACTCATGACAATCCGATGGGGACCGACGGATTCGAGTTCGTCGAGTATGCGGCGCCGGATCCGGAACAACTGCGTACGCTGTTTTCCGCGATGGGCCTTCCGGCCGTCGCGCGGCACCGCTCCAAAGACGTCACGCTGCACAAACAGCGCGACATCAATTTCATCATCAATGCTGAGCCGGACAGTTTCGCGCAGGAGTTTGCTCGCATACATGGGCCCTGCGCCTGCGCGATGGCGTTTCGTGTAAAGGATGCGAGCGCCGCACTCAAACGCGCCGTGAGTCTCGGCGCCAAAGCGATCCCGGGCGAACCCGGGCCCATGGAGTTGAACATCCCGGCCATCGAGGGCATCGGCGGCAGCCGGCTGTATCTCGTCGATCGCTACGGCGACAACACAATTTACGACATCGATTTTCGCTATGAGCCGGACTGGAAGAAAAAAGCGGCGATGCTCGATACCGGACTGACTTACATCGATCACCTGACACACAACGTGCACCAGGGCCAGATGTCCGTATGGGCCGGGTTCTACGAGCGCCTCTTTAATTTTCGCCAGATCCGCTATTTCGATATCGAGGGAAAGCACACGGGCTTGTTCTCGAAAGCCATGACGAGTCCTTGCGGCAAGATCCGGATCCCGCTGAACGAGAGCCAGGACGCACACAGCCAGATCGAGGAGTACCTTCGCGATTACAAGGGCGAGGGCATACAGCACATCGCGCTAGGCACGGACGATATCTACAGCACGGTCGACAAACTGCAGGCCAACGGCGTGCAATTGCAGGACACCAACGACGCTTACTACGAACTGGTCGACGATCGACTGCCGGGGCACGGCGAGCCGCTGGAAGAACTGCGCAAGCGGCGGATCCTGATCGACGGCGCACCGCAGAAAGACGAAGGCCTCCTGTTGCAGATCTTTACCCGCAATGTCATCGGCCCGATCTTCTTCGAGATTATTCAGCGAAAAGGCAATGAGGGCTTCGGCGAAGGCAATTTCAAGGCCTTGTTCGAGTCGCTCGAGCTCGATCAGATTCGCCGCGGTGTATTGAAGGGCGGCGCGGACACCTGAGCCGTTTGCTGCATTGCGATGGCGGCAATTGCTGGCGAATGGAACGCGAAACCGCCCATCCTGCCGGTATCCGGTACCGTTGAAATTTGCGCCGCCCCTTGGTTTTTCGCATAAACTGACGCGTGTTTTGCCGCAAGGCGCGTGTGGGTTGGCGCAGGCCACGGTTGCTGCGCAAGAAAACGAGGTTGTTATGGCAGGTGAAAGAGTGACTGGGACCGTCAAATGGTTCAACGATGACAAGGGTTTCGGATTCATTTCCCGCGAAGGCGGTCAGGATGTGTTCGTGCATCACAGCGCGATCCAGATGGAAGGATTCAAGTCCCTGAAAGAAGGCCAGAAGGTCACCATGGTGGTGACCCAGGGGCAGAAAGGCCCACAGGCGGAAAACGTAGTGGCCGAGTAAGAATATGCGTTTCCCGGGACCGTTCCGGGGATAGCCGCAACTCGAAACGACGGCCCGGATGCACTGCAGCCTGTCAACGACCGACCGGGTCGTCACAAATACGCTCGCGATGACTGAGTGAAGTGTTGCGCAAGACTCCGCGCGCGCCGCCGAAAGGTTTTTGTGCCGAATACCCATTGCATTCGACGAATTGCCGCACTGTTACTCGCGATCAGTGCTGCGTTCCAGGGTTGCGGCGATCCTGAACCGCAGCTCAGCGGGATTCCGGTTGATCATTCGATTCCCGCAGCGACCTTTGCCGGCAGCCCGGCCTGCGGCGAATGCCACCAGGAGGAATACCGGCGCTGGACCGGGTCGCACCACCAGCTCGCGATGCAGGTCGCGAGCGACGGTACCGTGCTGGCGGATTTCGATAACGGTAAATTCGATTACTTCGGCCGAATCACGAAATTCACACGACAGAGCGACGACTACCTGGTCAACACCGAGGGTGCCGACGGCGAATTGCAGGACTTTCGCGTTGCCTACACTTTCGGCGTGTCGCCGTTGCAGCAGTTCCTGGTCGAGTTTCCCGGCGGGCGGCTGCAAGCGCTGACCACCGCCTGGGACTCGCGACCACAGGCCGAGGGCGGGCAGCGCTGGTTTCATCTGTACCCGGAAGAGTACGTCGGGCCCGGCGATTCGCTGCACTGGACCGGCCTGCAGCAGAACTGGAACTACATGTGCGCGGAGTGTCATTCGACCGACCTGCAGAGAAATTACGAACTCGGGGCGGATCGCTTCGACAGCCGCTGGTCCGAGGCAAGCGTAGGCTGCGAAGCCTGCCACGGGCCCGGTTCGACACACATTGCGCGGGTGCGCAGCGGTCGACTGCAACCGGACTCCGGATTGGCGGTGACGCTCGATGACTCCGGCGGCGCGGTGTGGCGGATGAACCCGGAGACGGGCATCGCCGAACGCAGCGTCCTGCCGATGAAACCGGCCAGCCAGCCCGAGGCCTGCGGCCGCTGCCACGCGCGGCGTGCCCCGCTCGCCGCGCACTACGAGTACGGCCGGCCCCTGCTGGATACCCATCTGCCGGCTTTGCTCGACGAGAACCTGTACTACGCCGACGGGCAGATACAGGACGAGGTCTACGAGTACGGCTCGTTCCTGCAAAGCCGCATGTACCAGGCGGGAGTCACGTGCACGGATTGTCACGAGCCGCACAGCGCTGTGCTCAAAGCGGCCGGCGCCGCAAGCTCAGTCTGCGCGACCTGCCATCTGCCTGCGCGATTCGCGACTGACGACCATCAGCGCCATGCGGCCGACGTCATCGAATGCGTGGATTGCCACATGCCCGCGCGTGTCTACATGGGTGTGGACGATCGCCGCGATCACAGTTTCCGCATTCCCCGTCCGGACCTGAGCATCGCGACGGGCGTGCCCAATGCCTGCAACGACTGTCACTCGGACAGGGACGCCGCGTGGGCAGAGGCGGCGGTTCGCGAGTGGTACGGCAGCGACCGCCGGCCGCACTCTGCCGAAGCCATACACGCCGGCCGGGCCCGGCAGCCCGGGGCAAACCGCCTGCTGCTCGAGGTCATCGATGATTCGGCCATGCCAGGCATCGCTCGCGCTACGTCCCTGACGCTGCTTGCTGCGCCGTTCGACGAGGACACAATGCAGGGCATCCGGAGTTCGTTGGCAGCGGCCGACGGCCTGCTGCGGCTCGCCGCATTGCGCTCGCTCGAGCAGGTCGCGCCGGAATCGCGCGCAGCGCTGGCCGGGCCGCTGCTCGCGGATCCGCTGCTCGCGGTGCGTTTCCAGGCATTGAATTCGCTCTCGACCCTGCGAGGGATCCTGCCGCAGCACCAACAGGAGCTGCTGCGCAAGGTCGCACGCGAATACATCGCATCGCAACTCGCAATAGCCGATCGGCCCGAGGCGCTGGCCAACCTGGCGAACCTCGCCCGGGATTCGGGCGACCTGGACAAAGCGGACGACTACTATGGGCTCGCCATCTCGCGTGATCCGCGCGGCGTCGTTGCGCGCGTCAACCTTGCCGACAGTTACGCGCGGCAGGAGCGCCACGAGGAGGCAGAGAAGCTGCTGCGCGACGGACTGGCAGCAAACGACAACGCCGCGCTGCATCACGCGCTCGGACTCGCGCTCGCAAGAACACAGCAATACGATCCGGCGCTAAGCGAGCTGGAAACCGCCGCTTCGCTGGACCCCGCGAACAGCCGGTATGCGTTTGTTTACGCGGTTGCACTGAACTCGCTCGGTCGGGCCGAGGAGGCGCTCGCTGTCCTGCACACAGCACGCGAGCGATTTCCTGCGGATTTCGACATCGGCGCCACGATCGTGACGCTGTTACGCGATCTCGGTCGCACGGAGGAAGCGCGGCTGGAGGCCAGGGAGTTGCTGCGCCGTTTTCCGCAGGACCCCGGAGCCACGGCGTTGCTGCAATCGCTGGGCGGAGGCTGAAACGCTCGCTACGCGTGTCTTTGTGCGGCGATTTCGTGCTTAAATTGTTGGGATCGCCCCGAGTAACGCCACTACTGCCCGATGCCATGAAACTACGTGTCCTGAACAACTCCATTCGCCTGCGCCTCAGCCGCCCCGAGGTCGACCAGGCTGCTGCCGAGGGTATCGTACGCGGAGTCGTGCGGTTCCCCGGCGGCGCGGATTTTCAATACGTGCTTGAAAGCTCCCCGGCCAGCGTCGAGTGCGCCGCAACGTTCGCAGACGCTGCACTGACCGTGCGTCTGCCCCAGTCCGACGTTCAGTCCTGGGCCGAGTCCGGTGCGGTCAGTATCACCGGCGAGCAACGGCTCGATGACGGCAGCAAGCTGGACATCCTGGTCGAGAAGGACTTTGCCTGCCTCGCGCCGCGCGAAAGCGAAGACGACTCCGACAAGTTTCCTCATCCGCAGGCGGACGCAAAGAATTGCTGACCGCAGCCGATAGCGGCATCCCGAGGAAGTATCATTCGATGAAAAGCAAAAAGCGCGTCTCGTTCACAGAAGAAACCCTCGCGTTTCTCGAGGAGCTTTCACGCAACAACAATCGCGAATGGTTTGCCGCAAACAAGCAGCGTTACGAAAAACACGTGCTGGACGTTGCCCTGGAGTTCATACAGTCCATGCAGGCGCCGCTAGCTGAAATCGCGCCGCACTTCACTGCGGTGCCCAGGCGCATGGGAGGGTCGCTGATGCGCGTGTACCGTGACACGCGATTCTCCAGAAACAAGGCGCCGTACAAGACGAATATCGGAATTCAGTTCCGCCACGAGAATGCACGCGACGTGCATGCACCCGGTTATTACCTGCACATCGATCCCGGGGAAGTTTTCCTCGGAGTGGGCACGTGGCGGCCGGAGCCGGCGGCACTCGCGGCCATACGCCGCCGCATCGATGAAAAAAGAGCGGAATGGCTGAAGGCCAGAGATGACCGAAAGTTTCGTCGGTATTTCGAGCTAGGCGGTGAATCGCTGTCACGGCCCCCCAAGGGAATCAGCAAGGACCATCCGCTGCTCGATGACCTGCGGCGCAAGGATTTCATCGCGGTCAGGAACCTGGAAACCGCCGATCCCCTGCAGGCGCGATTTCAGCAGCAGGTCGAAGCGGCGTTTGCCGCCGCTACTCCCTTCATGCGCTTCCTGTGCAAGGCGGTCGGCGTACCGTTCTGACAATGGCCGCGGCGCGGGCATGCAGGCGGGTGCCACACATGATAACAACTGCAATGTTGTCCCGTATCGCGGGCGGCACAAGGCGAT
>JAKEGN010000221.1 GCA_022615525.1 Woeseiaceae bacterium | reverse complement strand
GGCACCTTTTTTTCGGTCAGGATTTCTTTTTCGGCATGTAGAGGTCGGTCAGCGTGCCCTCCCAGGCTTCCGCTGCGAAAGCGATGGTCTCGGACAGCGTCGGGTGCGGGTGTATGGTGAGTGACAGGTCGGCTGCATCGGCCCCCATTTCGACGGCCAGCACGACTTCCGAGATCAGGTCGCCTGCGTGCGGGCCGACGATTCCGCCGCCGAGCACACGCCCGGTTTTCCTGTCGAACAACAGCTTGGTGAAACCTTCGGGACGCCCCAGGGACAAGGCCCTGGCACTGGCCGCCCAGGGTATCTGTTTCTTGTCGTAATCGACCGCGTCTCGTTTGGCGTCGAGTTCCGTCAATCCCGCCCAGGCGATTTCCGGGTCCGTGTACGCGACCGATGGAATGGCGCGGGCATCGAAGGCGCTCTTGTGTCCCGCTGCTACCTCCGCCGCGACCTTCGCTTCATGGCTGGCCTTGTGCGCCAGCATCGGTCCGCCCGCAAGATCGCCGATGGCGAAAATATGCGGCACATTGGTCTGCATCTGCTTGTTCACGGCGATGATCCCGCGCGCATCGACAGAGACTCCGGCCGTGGCTGCATCGAGCTTGTCGCCGTTGGCGCGCCGGCCGACGGCGATCAGAACCTTGTCATAGGTGTCGCTCGCCGGCGCATCCTTGCCCTCGAACCGGACTTCAATGCCGCTCGCGACTGCGCGCATGCCGGTAACTTTCGTCTCCAGCATGATGGCTTCGTACCTTGCATCGATGATCTTGCGAAATGCGCGGACCAGGTCGGGATCAGTGCCTGGCATCAGCCCGGGCGTCAGTTCGACCACCGTGATCCGGCTTCCGAGGGCGCTGTACACGCAGGCCATTTCCAATCCGATAATGCCGCCGCCAACCACCAGCAGGCGTTTCGGGATGGGGTCGAGTTCGAGCGCGCCGGTCGAATCCACTATGCGCGGATCCCTGGGCAGACCCGGCAGCATGGCGCTCTCCGATCCCGCCGCGATGATGCACTTCTCAAACTCGATGCTCTCGCCGTTGTCCAGGATAAGCCGGTGGGCGGACTCGAATTTCGCTGTCGCCCGAACCACGCGGACCTTGCGTTGCTTCGCCAGTTGCGTGAGGCCGGATGTCAGGCGACCGACCACCTCGTTCTTCCACAGCCTCAGTGCTGCGGCATCGATTTCCGGAGGAGCAAAGCGTATGCCGTGAGCGGCCATCGCGCTGGCATCGTCGATGACCTTCGCGGCGTGCAAAAGGGTCTTGGACGGAATGCAGCCGACATTGAGGCAGACGCCACCGAGTACCGCCCGTCGTTCCACCAGTACCACCTGCATGCCGAGATCCGCGGCGCGAAAGGCAGCGGTGTATCCGCCGGGCCCGGCGCCGATGACGACCAGCTGCGCCTTGTAAGTGGCTTCCGACAGGCTCTTCGGCTCTGCCTGCACTGCCGGAGTCCGTGCTACTGCATCGCGCGGGTTGATGACGACGGTCTTGGTGTAGTCTTCCGCGCCTGCTTCAATTCCGGCCGTCTCCGTTTGCTCCAGGACCGCGATGAGGTCGGTAGCGGAAACCTTGTCACCCGCGCTGACGTGCAGCGCAACCACTTTTCCGGCCGCGGTGGCCGGAATGTCCATCGACGCCTTGTCCGTCTCCAGCGTGATCACAGGGTCATCGATTGCGAGCTGGTCCCCGACCTTGACCAGCACTTCGATGATTTCCACCTGCTCGAAGTCCCCGAGGTCCGGGACGCGCAGCTCGATACGGGATGCCATCAGGGTTGCGCCTCGAGCAGCGCGTCGACCTTCGACAACGCCTGGCAGAGGAACGTCGTGAAGCGTACTGCATACGCGCCATCGATCACCCTGTGATCGTAGGAGAACGACAACGGCAACATCAGCCTCGGCTCGAATTCCTTGCCATTCCAGACCGGTTGCATGGCGGACCGCGATACGCCGAGGATGGCGACCTCGGGTGCATTGATGATCGGCGTAAACGCCGTGCCGCCGATACCGCCGAGGCTCGAAATCGTGAAGCTCGCGCCTTGCAACTGATCGGCTTTCAGCTTTCCGTCCCGAGCCAGCGCCGACAGCTCGCCGAGTTGTCGTGCAATTTCGTACACATCCATGCTGTCCGCGTTGCGTATCACCGGGACCACGAGGCCGTTTTCCGTGTCGGCCGCGAAACCCAGGTGATAATAGTTCTTGAAGACGAGTGACTCCCCGTCCTCCGACAGGGATGCATTGACACGCGGAAATTCCTTCAGTGCAGCGATACACGCCTTCATGATGAAGGCCAGTGGTGTAAGCGAGATACCGCGCGCCTTGGCCGGACCCTTGAGTGCCTGGCGTTTCGCTTCGAGCCCGGTGATGTCGGCCATGTCGTGCTGCGTCACGTGCGGGAGGTTGATCCAGCTTGCCTGCAGCCTCGGGCCGGAGATCTTCTGGATGCGCGTGAGTGGTTTCGCCTCGACCGGCCCGAATTTTGCGTAGTCGACCACCGGCACTTTCGGCAGCGCGGCGCCTGGCAACGCCGCACGCCCCGTCATCACCGATTTGACGAAGGCCTTGAGATCTTCGTGCAGGATGCGCTCTTTCGGTCCCGAGCCCCTGACCTGCGAGAGATCGACGCCGAGTTCGCGCGCCAGTTTGCGCACCGATGGGCTCGCGTGGGCTTTGGCAAAGCCCGTTTCGTTGATCGGCGGCAAACTGCGCGGCGCTGCGGCCGCCGGCGCCGCCTCGGGTCTCGCCGTTGCAGTGGCCGGAGGCGCCGGATGGGGCGCGGAGGCCGGCTTTGCCGGCTTGTCTGCTGCCGGGGCCGGCGCCGTGGCACCGGCCGTGACGGACATGCGGCCAATGACGTCTCCGGCTGAGACCCGGCTGCCGGCCGATACACGCATCGACTCGATGACGCCGTCTTGCGGCGCGGGCACGTCCATGGTTGCTTTGTCCGTCTCGAGGGTAATCAGGCCGTCTTCGCGCGACACCTTGTCGCCGCTTGCGACCAGGACTTCGATGACCTCGACGTCGGCAAAGTCTCCGAGGTCAGGAACGATGATGTCGATGGATTCAGCCAAGATGAACTCCGCTTCCGTTCCCGGTTCCTAGAGCTTCACCGGATCAGGCTTCGAGGGATCGATTTTGTACTTCTTGATGGCATTGCTGACGGTCTTCTGGTCGAGCATGCCGTCATCCGCCATCGCTTTGAGCGCAGTAACGGCGATGTAGCGCTTGTCCACTTCGAAGTGATTGCGCAGCGCACTGCGCGCATCGCTGCGGCCATAGCCGTCGGTGCCGAGCGTGACGTAGGTTCCGGGAACCCAGCTGCGAACCTGGTCCGGCACGATTTTCATGTAGTCGGTTGCCGCGATGTAGGGTCCCTTGCGCTTGTGCAGGCACTGCTCCAGGTAACTCTTTCGCGGCGGACTTTCCGGATGCAATTGATTCCAGCGCTCGGCAGCCATTGCGTCGCGGCGCAATTCGTTGAAGCTCGTCACGGACCATACGTCCGCCGGGATGCCGAAGTCCTTGTCCAGGAGTTCCGCGGCGGCGATGACCTCGCGAAGTATCGTGCCGGACCCCATGAGCTGGGCGCGGACCTGGCCCTGCGTACCGATGTGCAGCAGATACATGCCCCGCAAAATGCCGTCCTCGACACCGGGCGGCATGGGCGGATGCGCGTAGTTTTCGTTCATGCAGGTGATGTAGTAGAAAATGTTCTCCTGCTCGGCGAGCATCCTGCGCATGCCGTCCTGGATGATGACCGCCAGCTCATAGGCGTAGGTCGGATCGTATGACACGCAATTCGGTACGGTCGAAGCAGCAACCAGGCTGTGGCCGTCCTGGTGCTGCAGTCCTTCGCCCGCCAGGGTGGTGCGTCCGGCCGTACCGCCGATCAGGAATCCGCGTGACTGCTGGTCGCCGCCCGCCCAGATGAAATCGCCGATGCGCTGGAAACCGAACATCGAGTAATAGATATAGAACGGTATGGTCGGCAGGTCGTGATTGCTGTAGGAAGTGCCCGCGGCCAGCCACGAACAGAACGCGCCCGCTTCGTTGATGCCCTCTTCGAGAATCTGCCCTTTCTTGTCCTCCCGGTAATACATCAGCTGGTCGGCGTCCTGTGGCGTATACAGCTGGCCCTTCGAGGAATAAATGCCGACCTGGCGGAACATGCCCTCCATGCCGAAAGTTCGCGCCTCGTCCGGCACGATAGGCACGACGTGCTTGCCGATATTCTTGTCGCGGATCAGTGCCGTCAGTATGCGAATGAAGGCCATGGTCGTCGACGCATCGCGTTCCCCGGTACCTTCGAGCTGCGATTTGAAGATCTCCAGCGACGGGACCTTCAGCGACACCGATTTCGTGCGCCGCTGCGGGAGGAAACCGCCGAGCGCCTTGCGTCTTTCCAGCAGGTACTCGATTTCATCGCTGTCCGGGGCCGGCTTGCAGTAGGGCACGTTGTCGATGTCCGTGTCGGACACCGGAATATTGAACCGGTCCCGGAACTCCTTGAGTGCATCCACATCCAGCTTCTTCTGCTGATGCGCAATATTCTGGCCCTCGCCGGCAGTTCCCATGCCAAAGCCCTTGACGGTTTTCGCCAGGATGATCGTCGGCTGATCCTTATGCCGCACGGCCGCGTCGTAGGCTGCGTAGACCTTCTGCGGATCGTGACCACCGCGATTCAGCCGCCAGATTTCCTCGTCGGACATGTTGGCTACCATGGCTGCGGTTGACGGGTCCTTGCCGAAGAAGTGCTGGCGCACGTAGTCGCCACCCTTGGACTTGAAGTTTTGGTATTCGCCGTCGACGCACTCCTCCATGACCCGCTTCAGCGCACCATCGTGATCCTGCGCAAGCAGCGGATCCCAGCGCGAGCCCCAGATGACCTTGATGACATTCCAGCCGGCGCCGCCGAACGCAGCCTCGAGTTCCTGGATGATCTTGCCGTTGCCGCGTACCGGCCCGTCCAGACGCTGCAGGTTGCAGTTGACGACGAACACCAGGTTGTCGAGACCTTCGCGTACGGGCATGGTAATGGCACCCATGGACTCGGGTTCATCCATTTCGCCGTCGCCGAGAAACGCCCACACCTTGCGATCACTGGCAGGAATCATTTCGCGGTGTTCCAGGTATCGCATGAACCGTGCCTGGTAGATGGCCATCATCGGGCCGAGTCCCATCGACACCGTCGGGAACTGCCAGAATTCCGGCATCAGCCAGGGATGCGGGTATGAGGAGAGTCCGCCGCCGCCCACCTCCTGGCGAAAACGACTCAGTTGTTGCTCGCCAAGCCGACCTTCGAGGTAGGCGCGCGCGTAAATGCCCGGAGCGGAATGGCCTTGCACGAAAATCATGTCGCCGCCGCGATTTGCCGTTGGCGCCCGCCAGAAGTGATTGAACCCCACCTCATAAAGAGTCGCCGAAGATGCATACGATGAGATGTGCCCGCCGTATTCCGTGCTCTTGCGATTGGCCTGTACCACCATCGCCATCGCATTCCAGCGGATGTAAGCCTCTATGCGGCGTTCGATGGATCTGTCCCCCGGGTACTCCGGTTGCCGGCCTACCGAGATCGTATTGAGGTACGCGGTATTCGGACTGTAGGGAAGATATGCACCGGAGCGGCGCGCATAGTCGATCATCCGGTTCAACAGGAAATGGGCCCGTTCGGGACCGTGTCGGGTGAGCACAGAATCGATGGATTCCAGCCATTCCTGCGTCTCGGTTGGATCCGTATCATCAAATCGGCTGAAATTGCTCATAGGTCGTCCACAATCCGTCCCGCATCGAAATCCTTAAGATTTGCCGCGTGAATTCGCGGAGGTGTCCTGCTAGGATCACCGCAATTCGCGCCACTGGAACAATTTCCCATCGCTTCCGGGAACGAAGTCCTGGGTTAGATATTATGACCCAAGCGCATCGAAAAAGGTTAACTGCACAATGCCCAGCCCGCTCGCGGAAAAAATTCCTGAGAGTAAAATCAGGATCGTCCAGCATGACGGTCCGCCGTCGTCGTCCGTGCTCGAGGCAATCGACCAGTTGCTGCTGATACTGCCGGCAAAGCCGGCGCAAAAAACCTGGTCGGTCGTGCCTCATGGCAGCAAGGTCAAGGCGTTGCTCAAAAGACGCTCGTCCGGCAGCGTGCCCGGGATTTCGACGCGACTTTCCAACCACAGGCAGACGGCGCTTCATGTCGGTTTGCTCGACAGCAAGATCGATGCATTCGAGCAACTCTCGTTCGGCCGCAAAATGCTTGCGGCCGCGCTGGCCGAGAACGCCGGATGCGTGGGAATCTGGGTACACGGATTCGATACCGGACAACAGCGGGTGATCACCGAACGCCTGTGCGCCGCCGCACTCGCGGCCGGTTTTGCCTTGCCGCGCTTCAAATGTGCAAACAGGCAGTCCGGCATAAATAGTTTACGGGTCGTCGGCCTTGACGAACGCATCGACCTCCGCCGCACAGTTGCCGAGGCCGGTGGCAACAATCTCGCGCGGTGGCTTACGGCGATGCCACCCAACAAACTCGATGCACGTGGCTACGTAAAGCTGCTCCAGGAACTTGCGCGCAAACACCGCTGGGAATTCCGGAAATACGGTATTACCGAACTGAAAAAACTCGGCGCCGGCGCATTTCTCGCCGTCGCACAAGGCAATGCCGATGAGAGTGCAGCGATGGTCCGGCTGCGTTACCGGCCCCGCAGGAACGTCGCGAACCCGGCATTGAGCCTGGTCGGGAAGGGCATCATCTTCGATACCGGCGGCATCAATCTGAAGCCCTTCCAGTCGATGCTGGAAATGCACATCGACATGGGCGGCAGCGCCGTCGCCGTCGGTACGCTGCAGGCAATCTCGGAACTCGCATTGCCGGTGCCGGTTGATTGCTGGCTTGCGATAACGGAGAACCGGACCGGACCCACCGCCTACAAACCGCAGGATCTGATTACCTCAGCCAGCGGCAAAACCATCCAGACCATCCATACGGATGCCGAGGGCCGGATGGCGCTGGCGGATACCCTGACCTTCGCCTGCCGCGACAAGCCGGGGTTCCTCATCGATTACGCTACCCTGACCGGCGCCTGCATCAATGCCGTTACCCCGAGGTACAGTGGCGCATTCACGAATCGACAAAAGCTGCACCCGGTGCTCAAGAAAACCGGGGTAGAATGCGGCGAGCGGGTCTGGCCCTTCCCCATGGGGAAGGAATTTCTGGAGGAACTGAAAAGCGACTCGGCCGACCTGAAACAATGTGCACCGAATGCCGGCGGCGATCATATTCTTGCCGCGACCTTCCTGAACGAGTTCGTCGACAAGACCATTCCCTGGGTGCACATTGACCTCAGCGCGTGTACCCGCAAGGGAGGGCTGGCACATATCCCAACGGATATAACCGGCTTCGGTGTGCGATACACGATGAGCCTGCTTCTCGACCGCAAAGTGCTGGACGGCGCTGAGTGGGAATGAACTGCCGTCGAACCGTAAGAGGACCTGCCAGTGCCTGATGCATTTTCCATAGCGCGGCGGTTTCGCGGCTTCCTTCCCGTGATCGTCGATGTGGAAACGGGCGGCTTCAATTGCAAGACCGACGCGTTGCTCGACATAGCCGCGGTGTTCGTCGATCCACAGGAAGACGGCACATTCCTGCGCGGCGAGACGATTCGCTATCACGTCAAGCCCTTCGAGGGCGCCAACATGGATCCGGCATCGCTCGCGGTCAATGGTATCGATCCACACCATCCGTTGCGTCCCGCAATCGATGAGCGGGACGCGCTACAGCGCATCTTCAGGGAAGTTCGCCGGGTTGTGCGCGACAGCGGCTGTACCCGTGCCATCCTCGTCGGGCACAATTCATCATTCGACCTCGGCTTTCTGAACGAGGCCGTCCTCAGATCGGATATCAAGAGAAATCCGTTTCATCCGTTCAGCTCATTCGATACCGCGACGCTTTGCGGTGTTGCGTATGGCCAGACTGTATTGGCCCGGGCCGTCAGCGCCGCGGGACTGCCCTGGGACGAATCATCGGCGCATTCAGCCGCCTACGATGCGGAGATCACGGCTGACATCTTTTGCGACATCGTGAATCGGTTCCAGCCGATATTCAATTCGATCCGCGTGCCCGCCGCTCCTGAGACCGAGGACGAGCCGGACGAAAGTTTCGAGGATGCGTTAGAGTCCGCTAACCGGGCACGGCGCGCGGAGTGAGGCGCTGCACGGCCAGGCTGACCGGCGTCGAGCGGCGCGTCGGCACCGCGGTCGGACGACCGACGTAATAACCCTGCGCATACTCCACGCCGAGTTCACCCAGCAGCTTGAGCGCTGCATGGCTCTGCACGTACTCTGCGATCGTCCGCATGCCTGCCTCGCGCGCGATTTCTGCAATCATGCGCACCATCTTCTGGTCGACCGGACTTTCCTCGAGGTCCCGGACAAAACATCCGTCGATCTTGATGTAATCGACGGAGAGCCTCTTCAGGTGACTGAACGAACTGTAACCGGTGCCGAAATCGTCCAGGGCCAGCTGGCAGCCTAAGGCCCTGAGCGCAGATATCTGTTGCTCGACGTGCTTCAAATGACGTACCGCCAGGCTCTCGGTTATTTCGAACACGATTGATTGTGCCGGTACCCCGTGCCGGGTCAGTTGCGTACGCACGAACGTCGCCAGATTCTCGCTTTCGAACGCGTTTACCGACAGGTTGATTGCGAAACAGAGGTCCGGCTGTTCGACGCGATACTCGGCGATTGCCGCGACAGCATTCTCGATCATCCAGGTATCGATCTCCGCCATGAGCCCGAATCGCATGGCAGCCGGCAGGAAGGCGTCCGGGCCGACCAGCTTGCCGTCCTCGTCACGCATGCGAAGCAGGACTTCGTGGTGCGTCGTTTCGCCGGTAGCGATGGAGACGATGGGCTGATAGCGCAATACGAATGCGTTGTTATCGATCGCGGAGCGCAATTTCGACGTCCAGCCGACGTCCGCAACCATCTTCTCCGCCTCGCGCTCGGACATGCTGAAGAACTGCAACCTGTTCCTGCCGCTGGCTTTCGCTTCACGGCAGGCGATGTCGACCTGGGCAATGAGGTCATCGTGGTCGAAGCGCGACGAATCGATCATGGTAATGCCGATACTGCAATGCACGTGAAATACATTGTCGCTTTCTATGTGCGCCAGCCGGCGCATGTCATCGAGAACCGCCTCCGCGAGGGCGGTAACCGCAGGTTTCGAGGTGTCCGGGACCAGGATCGCAAACTCGTCGCCGCCGAAGCGCGCAACCTGCCCATGGTCCCCGATCGACCTTATGAGCTGGTCCGCCACTTTGCGCAACATTCGGTCACCCGCCGGATGCCCGCAGGTGTCGTTTACGTACTTGAACTGGTCGAGGT
>JAKEGN010000220.1 GCA_022615525.1 Woeseiaceae bacterium | reverse complement strand
GGGCGGGCTGCAGATTGCCAGGCTGGCGTTGGGGAACACCCGAACCTGGACCCCCGTGAACGATGCCCAGGCGCGGTTCTGGTCGACCAGCTATCCCATGGCCGCGCTCATGGAAATGATGCGCCTTGTGCAGTACACGAATGAGCTGTTGCCGATTTCCCTCGAGGCGGATTTGCTGACGCTCTATTCGGCCGCCGATGCGGTCGTCGACCCGGAGGCAACGCTCGAGGCCTTGCAGAAAGTAGCCGCGCAGCGCAGTGAAATCGTCGAAATCGAGGATTCTGACGACCCGGCAATGCACGTGCTGGTCGGCGACATACTTTCGCCCCGGAGTACACAGCCCGCAGCCGACCTGATTGTGTCATTTCTGGGGTTGACCTCCTCCGACTGATGTAATTACATACGCACTCCGGAATCGACCGCTATCGCGGTTGCGACGCTGGCCGACGCCGTTCGCCGAAATTGCGGCGTTGGCTACAATCAAAACGACAACTCACGCGATCGGCCGTAATGGCCGGCATCCAGGGAGCCGACATGAATACTCGACAAACGATTTTTTCGATTGCACTGGCACTGACTGTTGCATTGTCTGCCTGTAACCGCGAAAAGCCGGCCGAGACCGAGCTCGAACTTGCCGCGCGCGCCGGAGCGCCATTGTTCGACGGCATGGGGAATCATCATCATCCGATTACGACCAGCGATCCGGCCGCACAGCGCTATTTCGACCAGGGACTGGTAATCGATTTCGCGTTCAACCACGCAGAATCGGCACGCTCCTTCCGAGCCGCACAGAAACTCGACCCGTCCTGTGCAATGTGTTACTGGGGCGAGGCCCTGGCACTCGGCCCCAATATCAACGTCACCAGCAACGGCAAGGCGGTCATGTCGGACGACGAGCGAAGGACTGCGTACGCAGCCATACAGAAAGCGCTGACGCTCAAAGCCGGTGCGAGCCAGAAGGAACAGGACTATATCGATGCCATGGCAACACGCTACAACGGCGACCCGTCCACGCCGCGCGAGCCGCTGGACCTGGCGTACGTGGATGCCATGCGCGCGCTGTATGCAAAGTATCCCGATGACGACGATGCAGCATCGTTGTTCGCCGAGTCCATCATGAACACCATGCCCTGGGATTACTGGCTGGACAGCGAGAACCCGAAGCCGCTCGCGGCGGAAGCCATCGCGGCGCTCGAGACCGTGCTGGGCCGCTCGCCGCAACACCCGATGGCGATACACCTGTACATACACGCGGTCGAAGCATCATCCAGTCCGCAACGCGCGGAAGGTCCGGCGGATGTGCTCGCAACGCTCGTGCCAGGAGCTGGCCACCTCGTGCACATGCCGTCTCACATCTATTGGCGCGTCGGCCGCTACAACGACGCCTCTGAAGCAAACATCCGTGCTGCCGCGGTCGACGAGGCCTATATCGCGGCCTGCAACGCGCAGGGTTTCTACCCCGCCGCCTATTACCCGCACAACATTCATTTCCTGTGGGCGGCCGCCAGCATGGAAGGCAGGAGCGCCATTGCGATCGAAGCGGCGCGCAAGGTCGCTGCCAACGTGCGCCTGGAAATGATCGAGGAGTTTCCCGGCGTGGAGTTCTTCCACACCATCCCTTTGCTCGGACTGGTGCAGTTCGGCCGCTGGGACGACATCCTTGCCGAGCCGAAACCGGCCGAGAACCTCGAGTACTCGACGGCAATCTGGCATTACGCGCGTGCGACGGCGTTCGCCGCCAGGGGTGAGCTCGATGCCGCGCGGCAGGAACACGCGGCGCTGGTGCCTCTGCGCCAGGCAACCGATGTCGTATTCCTGGACAGCATCCTGTATCCGGCAACTATGTTGCTGGAGATCGCAGACGAACTGGTACAGGGCGACATCGCGATGGCTGAGCGCGACTACGACGAGGCCGTATCGCACTTCGAAACCGCTGTCGCCGTGCAGGACAAACTGCCGTACACGGAACCGCCGTTCTGGTACTACCCGACCCGGCATACGCTCGGCAAAGCGTTGCTCGCCGCCGGCGATGCGGCGTCGGCTGAGGCGGTCTATCGGCGCGACCTCGAGATTTATCCGCACAACGGCTGGGCGATGTTCGGCCTGATCCAGAGTCTCAAGTCACAGGGCAAGGACGCGAGCGCGGAGGAAAGCATGTTCGGCCACATGTGGTCGCTTGCCGATGTCACGCTGACGGCTTCGCGATTCTGAAGCGAACGGGGCCCGGCTATGCGGCGCCGGGCCTCTCCGTTCCGAGCGCATTCAGCCTGGCGTGCACTTGCGCATTGCCGCCGAGCGCCAGCAGGACTACCAGGTCGCCCGGGCGTGCCCACTGTAATGCGGCATCGAAGGAGTCGGATTCCTTTTCGAAATACAGGATCTGGTCATCGCGCGCACCGATGCGCTTGAGCTCGTCGCTCAGAATGGCATGCACCTCGCCCGGCCCCCTGCCACGCGCATACGCCGCCAGCTCGGAGATGACGATGCGGTCGAGGCCGATAGCCCAGGCGCTGCGAGCGAGATCCCTGATCTGCTCATCAGTGCGGTCCCCGGCCTGACCGAAACACAGGATGCGCCGTTTCGCCGGAAGCGACCGCGCAATTCCAAACAGGGCGCGCATGGCATGCGGGTTGTGCGCGAAGTCGACCAGCACCTTGAAACCCTGCACGTCGTAGAGGTTGCTCCTGCCCGGATTCTGCTGCGGCGACATGCTCGTGAGGCCGGCCCGAACCTGCGGCAGCGACGCACCGAGACGTAGCGCAACAGCCGCGGCAGCGAGCGCGTTGGCGATGTTGTGGGCGGCCGCGCCCCGAAGCGTGATTGGAATGTCACCCACCTGGCAAATCACGTCACGTCGTCCGTTTTCCATCATCACCAGTTGCTCGCCGGACAGCGCGAGGGCACGGCCACCTTGCGCGGTGTGCGACCTGACCAGCGAATGGCCGGCATCCATGCTGAACCAGTCGATGCGCCCGGGATGCGTTTTCGATCGCTCGACGAGCAGTGCGTCATCGGCGTTCAGCACCAGCGTGCCGTGCTTCGCGACCGCATGGCTGACGATCCACTTGATGTCGAGCAATTCGTGCAGGCTCTGTGACGCGAAATCGCCGAAGTGATCCTCGGCGACGTTGGTAATCAGGGCGACATCGGCCTCGTTCACTGCGAGTCCGCGCCGCAACAGTCCTCCGCGAGCGGTCTCCAGAATCGCGATCTCGACGTCTTCATGGCGCAATACGGCCCTTGCGCCGCCCGGCCCGGACCAGTCGCCTTTCTCGATGACGAGGTCATTGACGCATATCGACTCGGTCGAGCTCATACCGACCGCTTTGCCCATGTCGCGAACGATGTGTGCCGCAAGCCGGACGGTCGTGGTCTTGCCGTTCGTCCCGGTCACCAGGGCCAGCGGAATCTGCCGGAACCTGTGCCATTGCAGCGATTCCGGAGACGGCAGCGCGGATATCGGCCAGCACTGCGAGTATCGGCCGTGGCCCAGCGAAACGTCGTCGTCATCCCAGAGAAATGGCGTACGGCGTGATCTCGCGGCATCCTCCAGCGCAAGAAGTGCCGGGTTTGCTTCTGCTTCGATAGCCTGTTTCGTTGCGGCCAGCGTCGTGTCGAAATCCGGCGCGTCGCTGCCGTTCAGGTCGGCCGCGCACAGGGCAAATACCCATTCGGTGATCGCCGATGCGGCGTACAGGGCATCGATGCGTGCGGGCAGGACCAGGCTCAGGCCTCCGATGAACTGGCGATGCAGGGTGGGCGTCGGTCCCCAACCGAGTGCATCGAGGAGCACAGCCATGTGCCTTTCCCAGCAATCAACCAGTGCCCGCGACTCGCCCGGGCCGCAGCGGACGTCGAGTATGGCGCCCGGCCCGGGGCCGAAAAGATTGGGACCTGTCAGTCTGCGTGCATCGAGGAATTCCATGCGTCGACGGTACCCGGTCAGTC
>JAKEGN010000219.1 GCA_022615525.1 Woeseiaceae bacterium | reverse complement strand
GTTTTCCTTCTTGTCGATCGATGAGCTGTTGGTCCACACGCCACCCGCGCTAACATGTGCCCCGCTGGCCATTTCGATAGGGTGTGCCGGCCTGTTGACGCCGAAACCGACGTTGCCGTCGGCGGTAATGGTCAAGCGGTCGACCGAGCCGGCACCGATGGTCAGGGTGTTGCCCCGGTTATGCATGATGTAGCCCGTATCGCCGGAGGCCTGGGTGATCATCAGTCCTGCCACGCCGCTGTTGCGTTCACGAATCTGGATGTTGCCATTGACCTCGAGCCGCTGTTGCGGGTCGCTGGTGCCGATCCCTACGTTACGTCCGTTGTCGAAGACCTGGGAAAACCCGATACGCGTCGGCGTGCTGAATTTCGCGAGGTAATCCACCGCGCCTTTCATGACTGCAGGTTGCAGCGGCGGCGATTCTTCGGGTGGCGGCGCCGATGGCTCGGGAGAATCGCTGACCGGCGCTTCGGGCGCCGCGCCGGCTAGCGGCTCTTCCGCCAACGCCGGGTCAATTCCGGGCGGAGCTTCCTCAGCGGTTGCGGCCGGCGCAGCGAGTTCGCGATCCAATTGCGGTTCCGTAAGTGGCTCCACGGCCGGATCCGCGACCGTTTCTGCTTCGACGACGGCGTCTGTCGGAGCGTTCGGATCCGTCGCTTCCGCAGGCGGCTGCACCGCAACACCGCTTACGCCGGCGACATGGTCCTCGCTGTCCGGGAGCAGCTTCGCCCATTCGACGCTGACGAAGCCTGTACCTCCTCCCTCGAGTTCCACCTCGTACCATCCGTCCACCGTGCGCACATAGCGCAGTTGCGATCCCTGTTGCAGGCGGCCGACGATTTCGGATGCCGCATCCGGCGCCAGGCGCACATTGACGAAACTCGCGACGGAGTCGATCGGTACAACGACCTCCGGCCAGGCGCGCCCGGCGAAGCCGGCACACAACAACAGGAGAACTGCGATGCGGGTATGGCTATTCATGATTCGCTCCGTGTCAGCGGCGGCACCACCATCGGCATGCCGCGGCAACAACATTGAAGGCCCCCTGCACTTCTAGCAGGATCGAAACGTCAGCGTAATGTCAGCAAATTGCGACACTGAAAGGTCGATAAATCAATGCATTGCATTGGTCAGGGCGCGGATTCCACGGCCCAGCGACGGCTGGTCAGGTAAGTGGCAAAGCTCGCCAGCCAATGTCCGCCTTCGTAGTGTTCGCCGCTGACCGCGGCGATTCCTGCATCGCTGTGCACCGTCGCTGCCGCCAGCAGCGAAGCACGTCGTCTGTCGGATGGCGGCAAGGCCGCGGCTATCGCCAGCAGGTTCCACGCGCGTGACAGGTTGACGCCGTCGAGATGAACCAGTTTGCCGTCCGTCGGATCGAGCACCACGCCGGGTGACAACCAGTTGGCGCCACCATCCGTCGGGATATCCGGAAGAAAATCATGTAACCACTTTGCATAGGCATCAGCGGCCATGACCCGGCGCATCAGATCCGCCTCCATCAGGCACGGTGACAGAAAATCCTCACCTGAGGGTTCGTAGCTCAGCGGGCAGGCCTTGTCTGCAAGATAAAAAGCACGGATCCTGGCTTCCAGCAGGCTCTGCAATTCCGCATGACCGGCAACGCGCGTCCAGTCGAGTACCAGCGCGAATGCAAATGCCGTCTGGTTGTGCGTACCGAGCCGGATCGGGTAAGCGAGTTTCGGCAACCAGGCGAGGTACTGGTCCACGGCCGCTGTCTCCAGCGGTTTCAGCGTCTCCAACCAGCGTTGCGAGTCGGGGTCCTGCCATTCGCGCAGTTCGGCCGCCAGTTGCAGCAACCACGCGGTGCGGTAAGGCCTTTCGAAAGTCCTGTCGTTGCGCAGGTAATCGACTTCCTGCGCGACCCCTTAGGCCGAAAGACTCCGGCTCAACGCTGCCCGGGCCTGCGCGGCCAGCGGCGATTCCGGGTTCAGCCGGAGCAGCCTCACCAGCAGCCAGTGCCCGTGCACCGCGGAATGCCAGTCATAACAGCCGTAGAACACCGGATACAGGAGGCGCGGCGGCGCGACGTCATCATCGCTGTCGAGTATGTGCGAGATCTTGCTCGGGTATTCGCGGTGCACGCAATCCAGTGCCAGCTGCATGAAACGGTCCGCGGAATCCTCGCTCGGCTCCGCTGCCCCGGCGGGCATTGCTACCGACAGGATGACACCGACCAGGGCGGTGGGCGCTATACCCTGCAATGCTGTCATTACGGTTGCGGCGAACCAATGAAGCCGCGCTCGAGCCAGCGGCTGACCACGCCGCTGCCGCTGTAGACATTCAGGTCCTGCAACGAGAACTCGCTGTCCCCGGCAATTGCTTTCGCGGCGCGTATCCCGCTCTGGATCGCCGGCCCGATTCCCTCGCACATGTCGCGCGTCGCAAGTCCCACGGCATCGCCGATGATGCAGGCATTGTCAATCCGGATCACATCGACGTTTCCCCGCACGTAGTAGCTGTAGCCTTTCGGATCGAGTGGCCTTTCGTCAATGAAATTGCGCTCCCGCAGGTGTCGAACGAACAAGTCCCAGTACCGGGCCAACTGCCGCTCGCCCGCTTTCAGCCGTGTCGCCATGCCACCGATGCCGATGTTGACGAAACCGTCCTGCTTGGGAACATACCAGGCATATCCCGGCAACCCGTCCACGAAAAACCACCGGTGACAGTCTGCCGTCTTCCAGTCGTAGGGGTACTCGAGTTCGAGTGTCGCTGTCTGCAATTCCCGCGCGCGCGGGTTGAGATCGTGAAAAAAGGTTCGGTAGACCGGGCAGGACGTTCCGCCGGCACCGACCAGGTAGCGGCAGCGGAACGCGCCGTCGATCACGTAGTCCATGCCGACCCTTTCGATCTCGCGCACTTTGTGGACGGCGACTTCGGCAGCGGACCGTTGCAGCAGAAAGTCATCGAATTCGTAGCGGCGAATCGAGTGCTGTTTCGAGGAATGCCGGTACGACAACCATTTCCAGTGCAGCACCAGCTTGTCGAAGGTCAGGAATCGGTAGGGGTAGTCCGATGGGTCGAGTTCGAGGTCGGCGAGCGCCTCGGGAGTAACCCAGCCAGCGCAGAGTTTGGTCCGCGGAAAGGCCGCCTTGTCGAGCACGATGACATCGAAGCCTGCCGATACCAGCGCGCGTGCGCAACTCGAGCCGGCGGGACCTCCTCCAACCACGGCGACGTCCGCGAGACGCATCGTCAGGGCCGGCGGACGTCGTCGACG
>JAKEGN010000218.1 GCA_022615525.1 Woeseiaceae bacterium | reverse complement strand
CATTACCCTGCTGCAAAGCATGGGTGTCGTCGTGACATTCGACGAACGCCTGAATGTCGAGGCCGATGCGCGTGATGTTCCGCTGCGCCGGGCGCCATACGAGTTGGTCAAGACCATGAGGGCGTCCATCCTGGTGCTCGGGCCGCTGCTCGCCAGGTTCGGCGAGGCGGATGTCTCGTTGCCTGGCGGATGTGCCATAGGCGCGCGGCCGGTTAATTTGCACGTCGCAGGTCTGCAGGCCATGGGCGCCAAGGTTGTGGTCGAAAACGGCTTCATCAAGGCACGGACGAAGCGGCTGAAGGGCGCACACATCGTTTTCGACACTGTAACTGTGACGGGTACGGAAAACCTGATGATGGCGGCCACGCTTGCCGACGGTGAAACCGTGCTGGAAAACGCCGCGAGGGAACCGGAAGTCGTCGACCTCGCAAGATTCCTGAACGGCATGGGCGCCAGGGTAACGGGCGCCGGCAGCAGTACGATCAGGATAGTCGGCGTGGATGCACTCGGCGGCACGCGCCATGAAGTGCTGCCCGACAGGATTGAAACCGGTACCTACCTGGTTGCTGCGGCAATGACCGGAGGGCGCATACGCCTGCAGCGCGCGGCCCCCGAGGATCTCGAGGCCGTATTGATCAAACTGGGCGAAGCCGGCGCGACGATACGGACCAGCGATGACTGGATCGAACTCGACATGCACGGCAAGCGGCCGCAAGCCGTAACCGTCAAGACCATGCCTTATCCGGGATTTCCCACGGACATGCAGGCGCAGTTCTGTGCAATGAACGCGATTTCCCACGGCGTCGGTACGATCACCGAGACGATCTTCGAGAACAGGTTTCAGCACGTACTCGAATTGCAACGTATGGGTGCCGACATTCGCATTGAAGGCAATGTGGCGGTCTGTACCGGCATCGACAAGCTGACCGCCGCGCCGGTCATGGCAACCGACCTGCGTGCTTCGGCCGGCCTGGTGCTGGCCGGTCTGGCCGCAGAGGGTGAAACCCTCGTCGACCGCATCTACCATGTCGATCGTGGCTATGAGCGTATCGAGGAAAAGCTGCGCCAGCTGGGTGCTGTCATTCGGCGCGTACCGAAGTGACGCAGGTCCCTGCCGGCCATCCCGGTCTGCGGTTGGTTCCCGGATTCAGGGGTTCTCTTCGGGCGGCCGCTCCGCCACTGTCAAGGTCGAACTGAAACGCTGACCGTTGCGCCAGGCTTCGATTTCCACGCGATTGCCCGGCTCCAATGCGGCGACGATCAACAAGGCCTGCTGTCGGGAGCGGACGGGTTCGCCGTTGATCGACAATATGACATCGCCGGGCAGCAATCCGGCCTGGGCCGCCGGACCGTTGTCGATGACCTTGGTCAGGATAATGCCGACGCCGGCGTCGATGCCGAGCGCATTGGCCTCCGCGTGCGTCAACTCCTCAGGTTCGAGGCCGACCCAGCCGCGAATTACGCGTCCCTGCCGTTTTATCTCGTCGACGACTCCCCGCACCAGGTTGACAGGTATGGCAAAGCTGATTCCCTCGGTGCCGGTGTCCTGTGCGAGGACCGCTGTGTTAATGCCGACCAGTTCCCCGAGTGTATTGATCAGCGCGCCGCCCGAATTGCCTTCATTGATGGCGGCATCCGTCTGAATGAAATTCTCGAAAGTATTGAGGCCGAGCAAGCCGCGACCGGTCGCACTGACGATGCCCTGGGTCACCGTCTTCGACAGGCCGTATGGGTTGCCGATTGCCAGCACGACATCGCCTATGCGCAGCTGGTCCGATCGTCCGAGCCGAATTGCGGTCAGGTCGCCGAGGTCGACTTTGAGCACGGCAAGATCTGTTTCCGCGTCGACCCCGACGACGGTCGGGCTGGCGATGCGTCCGTCAGCCATTTGCACGCGGATCTCGGTAGCGTTGGCAACGACATGGTAGTTGGTGACGAGATAGCCATCCGGGTCGAATACCACGGCGGAACCGAAACTGGTATTGGTGCGATAGCGGTCGGCGGAACCGTCCTCACCGCGTGCGAGCACCAGGCGGCGCGTGTAGACGTTTGCAACCGCCGGTGCGCTGATCGCCACGGCGTCCGCATAGCTTGCCGGGCGCGCTGCGAGCTGCGGACCGCCAAGCGATGGGAGCAACTGGGGCCTGAGCAATACCGCAATAAATGCGGCTGCCAGTCCGACCACTATCGACTGAAGCAAAAAGACGAGGACCGGCTTTAGACGCGCCACTTTATATTCCGGGAGTACTTTTCCTAACAGTAATCAGGACCGGACCGCCTCGGCCATTGCGGCCCGGCGCCTAGCCACAATTCGACCGCCCTGTGTATAATGCGCCACGGGTTCCGCACCCAGCCCCGATCCAGCCGCCATCCTGACGGCAAACCGGGTCTGCTGCAAATCTACCAGCTTTCGAAACTAAAGCTAAAAAGACGCCACAAACCGGTGTAAATGGGAGTGCCTGATGACCGACGACGTTGATCGCAACAGACGTCATTTCCTTACCCTGGCAACCGCAGTCACCGGAGGGGCGGGAATTGCCTTGGCAGCAATTCCGTTTCTCTCGTCACTGAAACCAAGCGCAAGAGCACAGGCGCTTGGTGCGCCCGTCGAAGTGCCTCTGGCATCCCTGGAACCGGGCGAAATGATTCGTGTGGAGTGGCGCGGCCGACTCGTATTCGTCGTGCGGCGAACCGAGGAAATGCTGGCGCGATTGCAACAGGTCGAAGCTCAGGACCTGTTACGTGACCCCGAATCGAAAGTGACCGAGCAACAGCCGGACTTTGCGGTAAACGGCTACCGCTCGGCCAAGCGGGAGTTCCTTGTTATCGAGGGTTCGTGCACCCACCTCGGATGCGCGCCGCTGCCCCAGTTCCAGGTTGGCCCGAGCGATGACTGGTTTGGTGGATTCTTCTGTCCGTGCCATGGGTCGAAATTCGATCTTGCCGGGCGTGTATATAAAGGAGTTCCGGCGCCGACCAATCTTCGGGTGCCGCCGTACCGGTTCATCAAGGATGACGTCATCATGATTGGTGCGGAGACGGGAGCGGCGTAATGGCACGAATCGAGTCCGAGATCGGTACGCCGAAGGGCGGCTTCATGAAGTGGATCGACGATCGGTTTCCGTTCACGGAAACGATGAAAGCTCACGCCACCGAGTACTACGCGTCGAAGAATTTCAATATCTGGTACGTCTTCGGCGTTCTGGCGATGGTCGTGCTGGTGATCCAGCTTGTCACCGGCATCTTCCTGACGATGAATTACAAACCCTCGTCGGCCGAGGCATTCGCATCGGTCGAATACATCATGCGCGACGTGGAGTGGGGCTGGCTGATTCGCTACATGCATTCGACCGGGGCATCCTTCTTCTTCATCATCGTGTACCTGCATATGTTTCGGGCGATGCTGTATGGGTCATACAAGAGACCCCGCGAACTGATATGGATCATCGGCATGCTCATTTTCTTCGTGCTCATGGCCGAGGCATTTGCCGGTTACCTGCTGCCGTGGGGCCAAATGTCGTATTGGGGCGCGCAGGTAATCATTTCGCTTTTCGGTGCAATCCCGTTCGTCGGTGAGACGCTGGTCGAGTATATTCGCGGCGACTACTCGATCTCCGATATCACGCTGAACCGCTTCTTTGCCCTGCATGTCGTTGCCTTGCCCCTCGCCCTGATTGCGCTGGTGTTTGTGCACATCGTGGCATTGCATCATGTCGGCTCGAACAACCCGGATGGAATCGAAATCAAGTATCACAAAGGCCTCGACGGCATTCCGCTCGACGGCGTTGCCTTCCATCCGTACCACACGGCAAAGGACCTGGTTTATATAATCGCATTCCTGATGGTTTTTTCGTTCGTGATGTTTTTTGCGCCTGAGATGGGCGGATATTTCCTGGAGCATGCGAATTTCGAACCGGCGAACACCATGGCCACGCCGGAACACATTGCGCCCGTTTGGTATTTCACGCCGTTCTACGCAATTCTCCGGGCCGTGCCAAACAAGCTCTGGGGTGCGATCCTGATGGCTGCCGCGGTGCTGCTGCCGTTGTTTCTGCCCTGGCTGGACCGTTGCCGCGTGAAATCAATCCGCTATCGAGGCTGGATTTACAAGACGGCGCTCGGTACCTTCGCGATAAGCTTTCTCGTACTGGGCTGGCTGGGTGTGCAACCTGCTGAAGGCAAGTACGTATTGATGGCCCGGGCATTCTCCGTGCTGTATTTTGCATTCTTCCTGCTGATGCCCTATTACACGGCTATCGACAAGACGAAGGCCGTGCCGGACAGGGTGGTCTATCATGGTTAGGAAGGGCACGTTCGTTACGACACTTCTGGCGGTACTCGCGTTCTCCGGCCAGGTTTTTGCGGCCACTGGCATGAAACTCGAACCGGCGGGGAATGACGTCGACAATATCGTGTCGCTGCAACGCGGAGCCCGGAACTTCATGAATTATTGTTCAGGTTGCCATTCGGCGCGGTACGTGCGGTTCAACAGCGTAGCGCGCGGTCTGGGTCTCAGTGAGGACCAGGTAATCGAAAACTTGATGTTCAACGCCGAGAAGACCTTTGAGACCATACATGCATCTATGCCGGCCGAGGATGCTGCCAGGTGGTTCGGCCAGGCTCCGCCGGACCTTTCGCTCATGTCGCGTGCGCGCGGCACTGATTACATCTACAACTTTCTGAAAGGCTTTTATCTGGACCCTGACAGCCCTACCGGCGTCGATAACCTTGTGCTGGCCGGTACGAGCATGCCGCACGTACTTTGGGAATTGCAGGGATATCAACGCGCAGTGTTTGCTGAAGACGGCCAGCAGGGAATGGTGTTCGAGCATTTCGAACCGTTTTCAGCCGGATCGCTTTCTGCCGAGGAATTCGACACATTTGTGCGCGATACAGTGAACTTCATGGAGTACATCGCGGAACCCGTCCGCTCGACGCGCCGCAAGCTTGGAGTCTGGGTATTGATGTTCCTGACCGTGTTTCTGGTCATCTCGTCCATGCTGAAGAAGCAGATCTGGAAGGATGTCAGCTGACGGCCATTAGCTGACGGCCGCCTTCCGTCCCCCGTCTTCAGAACTTTCGAAAAGCGTCGCCAACTGAATATTCGTTCCAAAGGGAGCGCAAAATGGCAGTCATTGCCAACAGACGATCCGTCATGACACTGTTTTCCAGGCCCGCCTGCATACACAGTCATCGGACCCGACTTGTACTTGCAGAAAAGAACATCAATATCGAGATCGCCAACGTCGAAGGGCCGGACCTGCCCGAAGACCTGATGGATCTGAATCCGTATCACACCGTGCCGACGCTCGTCGATCGCGATCTCGTCCTGTATGACTCGCGTGTAATCATTGAATACCTGGACGAGCGATTTCCACATCCCCCGCTGATGCCGGTGGATCCGGTTACGCGGGCCCAATTCCGGTTGGCGCTGTTTCGTATCGAGACGGACTGGTACCAGCTTGCCGAGGAGTTCGAGACCGATGGCGAAAACAAGCTGAGCGCCAAATCGAAGAAGATGCTCAGGGAGAGCATCATGGCCAGCGTCGAGCTGTTCGACGCAAAGCAGTTTTTCCTGAGCGACGAGTTCTCTCTCGTGGATTGCAGTATCGTACCGATACTTTGGCGATTGCCTGTCTACGGAATAGAGCTCGGCTCGCATGCCGAGTCGATAGAGCGTTACATGAAACGGGTTTTCGAGCGCCGCTCATTCCAGGACAGCCTGACTGAACTCGAGCGCGAGATGCGCCTGTAGGCATTATGCCCGCCGGGCAACTGTTGCTGGCCTGCAGTAGTGGTATGCTTCCCGCAGCGGCGCACGACGGTGACGAGGCAAATCGCGGAGCTTAGAGGCGGTGCATAGTCTCCCCAGCAAATCGAAACGGCCATACCTGATTCGAGCGATGCACGAATGGATGGGGGACAACGGGCATACGCCGCATATCGTGGTCGACGCATCAGTCGAAGGCGCAACGGTACCGCGAGAGCACGTCAAGGACGGCAAGATCATCCTGAACATTAGCCAGTCCGCGGCGCATAACCTGAAGCTGACCAATACGTCAGTAAGTTTCCGGGCACGATTCAGCGGCGTGCCATTCGATGTCTGGGTGCCAATTTCGTCCGTCCTCGGCATATATGCCAAGGAAACCGGCCAGGGCATGATTTTTTCCCACGGTGCCGACCAGCCGGAGCCACCGCACGATCCCCAGGAAAAGGAATCCGGCAAGGGCACGCGTTCGCACCTCAAGATCGTCAAGTAGGAGCGAGCAGCGCTCGCGGCGCGATCTTGATCGCGTGCTGCACGCCGGCGGCTTGCTTCGCGCCGGCGCGAGCCTACAGGGATGTATTCACGGCGTGTCCCGGGAGGAGCCCCCGGGTGGCTTTCGTTCAACCACGGTTCCGATCTGAACGGATCGCGCGCTTCTGCATTCGCAGAGCCAGCCGCTGCGCTGGCTGTTACGTGTCGCCCAGCAGGGTGGTATCGATGAGGTCGCACAGGCAGTGAATTACCACGAGATGCACTTCCTGGATCCTGGCAGTTCGGTTGGCAGGGATGCGTATTTCGATTTCGTCTCCGTCGAGCAATCCTGCCATGCGCCCGCCGTCACGACCGCTGAGCGCGACGACTTTCATTCCACGGTCGTGTGCTGCCACGATTGCGCGATTGATATTCTCTGAGTCACCCGACGTCGAAATGGCGAGGAGCACGTCATTGCTACGACCCAGAGCCCGAACCTGCTTGGCAAAGATGTCTGCAGACGAACTGTCGCTCGCCATGGATGTCAGGGACGAGCAATCGGCTGCCAGTGAAAGAGCCGGCAGGCCCGGTCTTTCCCTTTCGAACCGGTTGAGTAACATCGCTGAGAATCTTTGCGAGTCCGCTGCCGATCCGCCATTGCCGCAACTCAGAATCTTCCCTTCGTCCAGCAGGCAGCCTGACATCAGCTGACCGGCTCGCGCAATCAACGGCGCCAGTTGTTCCACTGCGGCCTGGCTGGTCGCAATACATTCCGCGAAATGCTCAGTGATCCTGGTTTCCGAGTCCATCAAATCCCCCGATCGCCCGGCCTGAATGCATCCTGCAGCCATTGCAAAGCGAAATCCTGCTGGTTGGGACCGTCAAAGGCAACTACGTCAAATCGTACCGGAGCATTGTGACGGCAAGGGTGTGTGCGCAGATAGTAGCCGCCGGCACGGCACAGGCGGCGTTGCTTGTGCACATCGACGGAGGCAACGGCGGTGGCGAAATGACTGAATTTGCGAAACCGGACTTCGACGAAAACGACGGTCTCATCGTCCAGCATGACGAGGTCGATTTCGCCATGCCGGCAGCGAAAATTCCGCTCGAGGAGGTCGAGTCCGTTGCGCAGCAGGTGATCGAGTGCCAGTTGTTCGGTACGACGCACTATGGATTGCTTGTCTGATCCGGCCATGCGGGCGCCTCACCGAACGAGGGCTGCGGATCGATGTTATCGGTTGGCAGCGTTGTCGCGGGCTCCTCCGGCATGGCGATCGGTGTGCCACGTTCAAATCTTGCCCAGGCGAGTTTTCGATGAATTCTGCCGTCTGTGCCGATGTAAAGGCGACCGGTGGCGCCGATCAGCTCCTCCATTGTGCCGTCGCGATTCGAGAACAATGACATCACCAGCTGGTATGCGTCATAGCCCATGGCGTTCAACCGGCCAAGGCGCCTCTCACCCGGCCAGTAATCCGCGTAAAGCTGCGGGTAGCTTGCGATCCATGGGGGCGGCGCGACGATCCAGGGAGTGTCCGCAAACATGATGCCATTCAGATCGGCATCCGAGCGACCGTCCATGGAGTAGATGAAGGAAGTCGAATAAACGGGCAGGTCGCCGGCATAGTGAAACCGGAGTTGTGACTTGATCAGGCGACCAGCCTTGGCGTCCGCCGCGAGAAAAACCGCGTCGACATCCTGCCGCCGGCGCGGATCGAACTGCAATGGGCCGCCAATATTGGCGCGCAAGCTCTGGTAGCGCTGTACGCTTTGGGATAGCGCCATGAGGCTTTCTATTTCGGCAGAGAAATCCTGTGCCGATGGCAGGTAATCCCGGTGTTCGAGCAGGGTACCGCCGCCCGACTCGAACTGGGTGGCGAATGTGGCAGCTACGCGCCTGCCCCATTCGTTGTTTGGATACAGGACAACGGCTCTGCGTAAACCGTCGTCGATTGCCCGCACGGCCGCAGCCGACGCCTCGTCCTCGGGCGCCAGAGCAAACTGGTAAAAACCGGGCGGTGCAATGATTTCATCCGGCAGGTAATTCAACGCCAGAACGGGTACCGGCAGCATACCGATATTGGCAAGTTCGATAACGTCGTTGCGCAACAGCGGGCCAACGATGAACTCAGCGCCTTCCTGAACGGCGCGGTCATATGCGGCCGCGACACCACCGGCGGCGACGTCGTAGACGCGTATCTGCTGTTCGTCCTCGAGGGATGCCGCTGCCGGAAAATAGGCGCCGAAGAATCCATTCTGGATGGCATGGCCGGTTGCCGCATTGCTGCCGGACAACGGAAGCAACAGGCTGATTCGCCGTGGGTAGGCCGCGAGCACACCGTCGCTCGCCACAAAATCGTCGAGCAGGAATTGCGCCGGATGGCCGGGATTCGCATCCTGCCAGCGTATGACGCCATTGCTCCAGCCTATGCCTTGCTGCCCGGTCGAAGTGGCGAGTGCCCCGAGCGACAGCCATCCGTGTATTTGCGGGTCGGTTGTTTGACTGGCCGCCGCGCGCAATACCTGCGGATCACTCACCAGGAGTCCTGCCCACAGCCGCCGCCGGTTCTGCTCGATCGCGCGGCGGCCATCCAGCCACGATTCCCGTTGCATGAAAAGTTGCACCGCCTGAATCGGGTTGTCTTTCTGGAACCAGGCATCTGCCCGCAACGCTTCGACACGGGCGCGCTCGGCAACCTGCAAGGGCATGCGGCTCATCGGATCCAGCAGGCTCAACGCCACATCGGGCTCGCCATCACGCAGCGCGAGCGCCGCCTCATTGGCGCTCCACAAGCGCAGCAACGTGCCCTCCGCCGGGGTACTGACGCTGCGTTGTGCGCTCCGCGCGCGGCGGGTGTCCCCGGCATCCAGCCACTGCTCGGCCGCAAGGAGGGTGAGCCGGTCCTTGTCCGTCCCGGTCGCGGCCGATGCAAGACCGATATAGACCCCGGCTGCATCGGCATGTCGGCCATCGGCGGCATAGTTGGCGGCCCGACGCTCGTTCGCTGAGCCGGGGCTGGACGCAAAATCAGTTGTAGAACAACTGCTTAGTATCAGGCAAAGCAAGCCTGTAGCGATGCGGGCGGCTGACGGGGTCTTCATCATGAGCAATAAAATCCAAAAAAAACGCACACAGTCAAGGCTGGCGCAGCAAGATCGCCGATAATGCCTGCGGCGGCCAGCATGCCACAGGCTGCGCCGATCTCATTATTCATAATTGTACCGATAACGGAGAAAACCCGTGACCGCCGGGATCCTGTACGTCGTAGCAACGCCGATAGGCAATCTCGCCGACTGGTCGCCGCGCGCGCGCGAGGTACTGACGACGGCGGACCTCATCGCTGCCGAGGATACGCGCCATACACGCCGTCTGTTGAATCACTTCAATATAGACACGCCGCAATTGTCCCTGCATGAACACAACGAGCAGTTGATGGTGCCGAAGCTTCTGGCCAGGTTGCAGACGGGCCGTTCGATTGCACTGGTCAGCGATGCCGGTACGCCGCTGGTGAGCGACCCCGGATATCGACTGGTCGCTGCGGCCCAGGCTGAGGGTGTCGTCGTAACGCCGATCCCTGGCCCCTGTGCACTGACAGCTGCGCTGTCGGCAGCCGGACTTCCGACCGACCGGTTTTGTTTCGAGGGTTTCCTGCCGGCGAAACGTCCCGCCAGGCGCGAAAGGATCGCCGCCTTCGCCGGCGAGACGCGTACTGTCGTCATTTACGAATCGGTACATCGTGTGGCGGAATGCGTTGCCGACCTGTCTGAATTGCTCGGCAGCCACAGACGGGCGTTCATCGGCCGCGAGATCAGCAAGCGGCATGAGCAGTGCAGGACTGCCGATCTCGGTACGATCGGGGCAATGCTTGCCGACGGAAGCATTCCACAGAAGGGAGAGTTCGTCCTTGTCGTTGCGGGCTGCGCAATGAGCGGCGCGTCGACGGACGACGCCGAGGCACGGAAATTGCTGCGCAAGCTCCTGCCCGAGGTACCCGGGAAACTGGCGGCGGCCGTGGCGGCGGATATCCTTGGCCGCAGGCCGAACGACATGTACAGGCTGATGCTCGAAGAAAAGGCCAGTCTGCCCGATTCGGCCTGATCCGCCTTGCGCTGCCACCCTGGTTTCTGTCGCCAATCAATGACCGCGGGCCGCAGCACTTTGGCGTATGATGCCGCCCTGAGTCGGCCAGGCAACCGCTGGCGCGCAGCAAGCGCCGGAGGAAAGTCCGGGCTCCGTCGGGCAGGGCGCCAGGTAACGCCTGGAGGGTGCGAACCCATGGAAAGTGCCACAGAAAACACACCGCCGAAGTGCGCAAGCGCTGGTAAGGGTGAAAAGGTGCGGTAAGAGCGCACCGCGCGGGTGGTAACACACCGCGGCAGGGAAAACCCCGCCTGGAGCAAGACCAAATAGGGGAGTAGCAGGACTGCGGTCCGCACCGTACGCCCGAACGGGCTCCCGGGTAGGTCGCTAGAGGCAGCCGGTGACGGCTGTCCCAGATGAATGGTTGCCCAAGACAGAACCCGGCTTATGGCCGACTCATTTCTTTTCTCCGAGATCCGGTCGTTCGCAGACCCCTGATTGTGACGCCCGTCACACCGACCGAGCGGCCCTTGATTGTCGCGGTCTGGCGACGCATTTTTTAGCCCTCGTCGCGAATACCGCTATAAGCCATTGATTTACAGCCCGTAAATCCCGCCACAATTCGCCCTGATGTGGCCACGAATTAGCCCATAAGTCCCTGTAGAACAAGAAAATAATCGGATCATTTGTTGACCCGGGTAAGCGTCGCTAATATAGTGTTGAAAAGTGGAAAAAAGTGGGAGGAGATGGGCTAATGGGGCTGGTGCACTGTCCGTGCGGTTCCACTTCCCGTCAACAAAAACGTGTTCCGCGGGGCTACCAAAATCACGCTCGACGCCAAAGGGCGTCTCGCTATTCCGACGCGCTATCGCGAGCGAATTGCGCAGCGCTGCGCCGGGCAATTGGTGGCGACCGTCGATCGCGATTACTGCCTTCTGCTTTATCCGTTTCCGGACTGGGAAGAAATCGAAAGAAAACTTGTGCGGCTGCCGAGTCTCGATAAACAGGCACGTCGATTGCAGCGCCTGATGGTCGGTTACGCAACCGAGCTCGAGGTTGATGCGCATGGACGCATCCTGCTGCCGAAGGAGTTGCGGGAATTTGCGGCACTTGACCGACAGGCGATCCTGATCGGTCAGGGCAACAAGTTTGAACTTTGGGACGAGGAACGCTGGAACGAAAAACGGGATTCATGGCTTGGCGACGACGAAGATGCCGATCTCCCTGCCGAACTCGAATCACTGTCCTTTTGATCCGGCGCAACTCGAGTGAGCGACAACACGGGGCCTGAGGGACGCCACGTGCCGGTCTTGCTGGGGCCGGTCCTGCAGGCGCTGAACATAAAAGAAAACGGCTGTTACGTGGACGGCACTTTTGGTCGTGGCGGGCATAGCAGGGAAATACTGCGGAGACTTGGGAATGGTGGTCGATTGCTGGCAATCGATCGCGATTCCCGGGCGATTGAGGCGGCAAGCCCTGAAATGCGCACTGATCCACGCTTTGAGATTGTAAAGGACGAAATTGCGCATCTTGAAAACATCGCGGCGGAACGCGGGCTGCTCGGAAAGGTGGATGGACTGTTACTCGATCTGGGCGTCTCGTCGCCACAACTGGATGAAGCCGGACGCGGGTTCAGCTTCCGCCTGGACGGACCGCTCGACATGCGAATGGACACGGAAAAAGGAATCAGCGCGGCCGAATGGCTTGCGAGCGTGGATGAAAGGACTTTGAAGAGAGTTATTGCTGAATTCGGTGAAGAGCGATTTGCGGGCAGAATTGTACGAGCAATTATTACCGCGCGCTCATCCGAAGCAATTACCCGGACCGGTCAGCTGGCGGAGCTGATTGCGTCTGTCGCTCCGGCGAAGAGTGGCAGAATTCATCCGGCGACCAGGACATTTCAGGCAATCCGGATTTTCATCAATCGCGAGCTGGAACAACTGGATGCAGCTCTCGCGGCTTCGCTGCGCCTGCTGGCCCCGGGTGGCCGCCTTTGCGTGATCAGCTTTCATTCACTGGAGGACCGCAAGGTCAAGAGATTCCTGCGTAACGCGTCACGCGAACCCGAACAATATCGCGGCATGCCGTCGATTCCTGACCGGTTTCGCCCGCAATTGAAGTTGATCGGCAAAGCCGTGGCGGCAAACGCCGACGAGATTGCCGACAACCCCCGGGCGCGCAGCGCGCACCTCCGGACGGCGGAGCGCATCTGATGCAAAGCACGATCAGACGACAACCGGTGGTCCTGATGATCGTGATGGTGGCAATTTGCTTCTTCTCGGCACTCGCACTGATTTACACCAAGCACGAATCACGCAAGTTGTTCATCGAACTCGAGCAGCTTACGTCCGAACGCGATGAACTGAATATCGAATGGGGCCAGTTGCAGATCGAGCAGAGCACCTGGGCGACGCATGCGCGCATCGAAAAGGTAGCCATCGAAGAGCTGTCACTGGCGCGACCCGCGACATCGGAAATCTTCGTTATTGAACGCCAATGACCCGCGGAGCAGAGACCAAAGAACAGACTGCGCGACGATTTGTCGGCAGGGCGATGCTGGTAATGGCGTTCTTCGTGCTTGCCGCAAGCTCGTTGCTGGCTCGCGCAGTGCAACTTCAGGTGCTCAACAAGGACTTTCTGAACCAGCAGGCGGATTCGCGCCACCTGCGCACTGAGAAGATTTCGGCACACCGTGGGTCGATCACGGACAGGAACGGTGAGCCGCTCGCCATCAGCACGCCGGTCGACAGCGTCTGGGCGAATCCGAAAGAGCTTGCATCTGCCGTCGACCGGGTACCCGAGCTTGCAAAGACATTGAAGCTCGATTCGCAGTTGCTGATGCGCCGTATCACGCAAAGCATGGACAAGGAGTTTTTGTATCTCAAGCGCCACCTCAGCCCGGAGCAGGCTCAGCAGGTGATGGCGCTGAAACTGCCCGGTGTCAATGTGCTTCGCGAATACCGACGCTATTATCCGTCCGGAGAAGTTGCGGGCCACCTCGTCGGTTTTACCAGCGTCGACGACGACGGTCAGGAGGGTCTCGAACTCGAATTCAATCATTGGCTGAGCGGCGAATCCGGTGCCAAGCGAGTGCTCAAGGACAGGCTCGGAAGGGCGGTCGAGAACGTCGAGAGCATTCGCCCGCCACATCACGGCAGGGACCTTAAATCAAGCATCGATCTGCGGCTTCAGTACCTGGCTTATCGCGCACTGAAGTCGGCGATACAACGGCACCGGGCCGAGTCCGGATCCATTGTCTTGCTCGACGTGCAAACGGGCGAAGTACTCGCCATGGTCAACCAGCCGTCCTACAACCCAAACGATCGCGCCCAGTACTCCGCCGAGCGTTACCGCAACCGCGCGATCACCGACATTTTCGAACCGGGTTCGAGCATCAAGCCGCTGGTCCTTGCTGCGGCGCTCGAGAGCGGACGATACCGGCCGGGAAGCACGGTGGATACGGCACCGGGTTTCGTGGTCGTCGGGCCAAAAAAGATCGAAGACACCAGCAATCTCGGGCGCGTCAGTCTGACCACCGTCCTGTCACGTTCGAGCAACGTCGGCGTAACGAAAGTTGCCATGTCTCTCGAGCCGGACCAGCTGTGGAGCACCATGACGCAATTCGGGCTCGGATCGCTAACGGCAAGCGGGTTTCCCGGTGAATCGGCTGGGTTGCTCACCCACTACAACCACTGGCAGGAAATCAGCCAGGCCACACTTGCTTACGGTTATGGCATTTCGGTCACGCCGTTGCAGATGGCACAGGCGTACGCCGCGTTGGGCAGCGACGGTATCCTGCGGCCGGTCTCGCTGATCGCGTTGGATGAGCCCAATGAAGGCGAACGCATTCTGTCGAGTGAAACATCCCGCGCGATTCGCCGAATGATGGAAGAAGTGGTGCGGCCGGGCGGTACGGGCACCAAGGCAGGCATTATCGGCTACCGTGTGGCCGGAAAAACAGGTACTGCGTGGAAGTTCGCCGCCGGCGGTTACTCGCATGACAAGTACCTGTCGATCTTTGCCGGACTTGCACCGGCCAGCAATCCGCGCCTCGCCGCCGTGGTCGTCATCGACGAACCCACAGGGGACCTGTACTACGGAAGCGACGTGGCCGCACCGGTCTTTGCCGAGGTCATTGCCGAATCCCTGAGACTGCTTGCAGTCCCTCCCGATGCGCTGCCGGCGCAGCGCAGCGACACCCTGATGCAGGCCATGAGTCAATGAGCATGCCAGCTGAACTTATCCGGCCGCACGTAACCCTCGATCAGTTGCTCAAAGGCATCGGCAATGCACCGGCGATCAGGATTCACGGCTTGTCGAGTGATAGCCGCAAGCTGCGCAAGGGTGATGTATTCGTCGCACTCGCCGGTGAGTCGTCGCACGGCCTGGACTTCATCGGACAGGCCCTTGCGGCCGGCGTCGCGGCAATACTTTATGACCCGCTGACGACGAAAGCCGATCCGCAGCAGTGCAACGTGCCGCTCATACCGGTCAACGATCTCGCCATACGTCTCGGGGACATCGCCAACCGATGGTATGGGAATCCTTCTGCGCAGATGGCGGTTACCGGAGTCACGGGAACCAACGGCAAGACCACCGTCGCATTCCTGATTGCACAATGCCGGCAGCTGCTGCAGTACAAATCAGGCTACATCGGAACGCTCGGCGCCGGCATGGACGAGCTGCGCGACGACGGCGCAATGACTACGCCTGCGTGCATCGATTTGCACGAAATGCTTGCCGGGTTTCGCGATGCAGGCGCGACCCATGTCGCGCTCGAGGTGTCATCGCATGGCATCCGCCAGGAGCGCATCGCCGGCGTGCATTTCGAATCGGCGATCTTTACCAACCTGAGCCGCGATCACATCGATTACCACGGTGACATGCAGTCATACGGCGACACCAAGGCGCGGCTGTTCCTCGAACACGACTTGCAGCACCGCATCGTCAATATCGATTGCCCGTTCGGCAGGGAGCTGGCAGCGCGGTGCGCGGACAACGTCGTGGCGGTGTCGACTCGGGACCAGATGCAGGGCGGCGGACGCGCGTTCCTGCACGTGCACAAAATCTCGCCGCTGGATGAGGGCTCGCTAATGGAGTTTGCGGGCAGCTGGGGCGACGGCAGCCTGCAGCTGCCGCTGTACGGCAGTTTCAACGTGTCCAATGCGGCAGCAGTGCTCGCTTTGCTGCTGGCGCAGGGCGTCGGCCGGGACGATGCCTGCCGCGCATTGCAGAACGTGACAGCGCCTGCGGGCCGCATGCAGCGCCTGCCGCATGCGGCCCTGCCTGCAGTATTCGTCGACTACGCGCATACGCCGGCCGGCCTCGAGGCGGCGCTGCTGGCGTTACGGCCGCATTGCACCGGCAGGCTCTGGTGTGTCTTCGGTTGTGGCGGAGAGCGCGATCAGGGCAAACGCCCGATGATGGGTGAGATCGCATCCCGTCTGGCGGACCGCAACGTCGTAACCAACGACAATCCGCGGCGCGAGGCGCCGGATGCAATCATTGCGCAGATCCTGGCCGGCATGCCGGGCGGCACAGCTGCCTCCTCGGTCGTCATCGAGGATCGCGCGGCGGCTATTGCCTACGCCATCAGTCGTGCCGAGGACGATGACCTGATACTCATCGCCGGAAAAGGTCACGAACAGTACCAGTTGACGGGAAGTGCACGCCGGCCGTTCTCCGACTACGCAATCGCTTTCGCCAATCTGTCCGCACGCCAGGTTCATGGTGCGGGCCGGACATGATGGAGGGCACCTTGTCACAGGCGGCACGAGTCATGCAGGGCACGTTACACGGTCGCGACGGCCGTTTCAGCGGCATCAGCACCGACACGAGAACCATCCAGTCCGGAGAACTTTTCTTTGCACTGCAAGGGCCGAATTTCGATGGCAACCAGTTCACAGGCGTCGCCGCAGACAAGCAAGCGGCCGCCGCGGTCGTCAACGCAAGGAGCGGCGTGGCAATTGCGCAGATCGTCGTTGACGATGCGCGACTTGCGCTCGGACGGCTTGCTGCCGACTGGCGGCGTCGCATGCCGGCGACCATCGTTGGCATAACGGGATCCAACGGCAAGACAACGCTCAAAGAGCTGGTCACGAGTTGCCTGTCACAGTCCGCCAGCACGCTGGCAACCCGTGGAAATCTGAACAACGACATCGGCGTACCGACGATGCTCTCGCAGCTGTCCACAGGACACCGTTACGCGGTGATCGAAATGGGCGCGAATCATGCCGGTGAAATTGCATACCTGGCAGGGATCGCGGCGGCAGACGTCGTCGCGATTACCAATGCCGGCCCGGCACATCTGGAGGGTTTCGGCTCGATCGAGGGAGTTGCCAGGGCCAAGGGCGAGATCCTCGACAACCCGGTCCGGCCGGCGATCGCGGTACTGAATGCAGACGACAAGTACTTCGAATACTGGGCTTCCCGCGTCGCCGATACGGACGTGATCACTTTCGGTCTTGGCGACAGCGCAATGGTCCGTGCGAGCAATATCGAGGCAACGGATTTCGGTTCGCGGTTTGTACTGCACGTGAAAGGCGAATTGATAGCGGTCACATTGCGGCTCGCGGGTCGACACAATGTCGCGAATGCCTGCGCGGCGGCGGCGATTGCCAACGGGCTCGGACTGTCGGCAGCGATGATCCAGGCGGGTCTCGAAGCAGTCCAGCCGGTCAGCGGCCGGCTGCAACCCATCACGGCAGCGGGCGGCTTCGTGATTTACAACGACAGCTACAATGCCAACCCGCAAAGCGTGATTGCTGCCGCGAACTTCCTGGCAAGCCAGGGAGGGGATACCTGTCTCGTCCTCGGCGACATGGGCGAGCTCGGCGCCAGATCGGCGGACCTGCACACGGCCGTCGGCCATGCCGCGAAAGAACTTGGCATCCATCGCCTTTTTGCAACCGGAGCATTGTCGAAGCACACCGTTGCGGCGTTCGGCGAGGGCGGCCAATGGTTCGGTTCCGCCGCGGAGCTGGTCGACGAACTGCGCAAGGTGCTTACCCCTGAATGCCGCGTGCTGGTCAAGGGCTCACGCTCGGCCCGTATGGAACGCGTGGTTGACGCGCTGCATCCGCAGGCTGCGGCGACGGGGGTGCGTTAGGCATGCTGCTCTATCTCACCAACTACCTTGCGCAGTTCGAGTCGGGGTTCGGCGTGTTCCACTACCTGACCATGCGCGCAATCCTGAGTGCACTCACGGCACTGGCGCTCTCCTTCGTCATCGGGCCGAAAATGATCGCCAGGCTGACCCTGAACCAGGTGGGACAGCCGGTGCGCGAGTTCGGTCCGTCATCGCATTTGCCTAAGGCCGGCACGCCGACCATGGGTGGCGCACTGATCATCACGGCGATCGTCTTCAGCACCGTGCTGTGGGCCGACCTTGAAAACCGTTTCATCTGGGTCGTGCTGTTCGTTACGCTGGCCTTCGGTGTCATCGGTTACGTCGATGACTACAAGAAACTGGTATTGCGGAATCCGGCCGGGCTCTCGGCAGGCCAGAAACTCTTCTGGCAATCCGCTGCCGCGGCCCTCGCCGCCGTCGCGCTCTACATGATGGCGACGGATGAAGCCGCCACGTCGCTGCTGATTCCTTATTTCAAGGATCTGGCGCTGCCGCTTGGCATGTTCCAGGTGGTCGTAACGTTCCTGTTCATCGTTGGGTTCAGCAACGCGGTCAACCTGACCGACGGCCTCGATGGCCTGGCCATCATGCCCACCGTGCTGGTTGGCGGCGCACTCGGCGTGTTTGCCTATGTAACCGGCAATGTAAATTTTTCAGATTACCTTGGTATTCCCTACGTAAGCGGAAGTGGGGAAATCCTCGTTTTTTGCGCCGCAATGGCTGGCGCCGGGCTCGGGTTCCTGTGGTTCAACACGTATCCGGCTCAGGTTTTCATGGGAGATATCGGTGCACTATCGCTTGGTGCAGCCCTTGGTGTTGTAGCGGTCGTCGTCCGGCAGGAAATAATCCTCGCCATCATGGGCGGAGTGTTCGTCGTCGAAACTGTGTCGGTCATTATTCAGGTTGCTTCTTTCAAGCTGACTGGCCGGCGGGTTTTCCGGATGGCGCCGCTACACCATCATTTTGAACTGAAGGGTTGGGCCGAACCGAAGGTCATCGTTCGCTTCTGGATCATAACGGTAATCCTGGTATTGATCGGACTTGCGAGTCTGAAAATACGATGAAATGCGCATGAACGCAGCCAGAGCCAAAAAAAGACGCGCCAGGCATGAGCTGCCCACGCCGGTGACGAATGGCATGGACCTCGTCTTCGGTCTCGGCGCCAGCGGGCTCTCGGTTGCACGCTACCTGATGCGTAAGTCGGCGAATGCCATCTATGTGGATACGCGGAACAATCCGCCAGCGCTCGATGCGCTGATGGAAATGCAACCCGACGCCAACGTAAGTCTCGGCAGACCGCCCATTTCACTGTTGCGCGGCGTCTCGCGAGTGATCGTGTCGCCGGGCATTCCCGACAACGATCCGTTTATTGCCGCCGCGCGCCGGCAGGGCCTGCAGGTCGTCTCGGACATCGCCTTGTTCGTTGCCGAAGCCCGCGCACCGTTCGTGGCGATCACCGGTTCGAATGGCAAGAGTACCGTGACGACCCTGATTGCGATGATGTGCGAGGCAGACGGCAGGCGCAGCCTGGCGGGCGCGAATCTCGGCACCCCGGCCCTCGACCTGCTGACAGAAGAGACACCGGATTTCTACGTGCTCGAATTGTCGAGTTTCCAGTTGCAGCGTACACCGAGCCTGCCGGCGGAAGTCGCGGTTCTGCTCAACATATCGCCGGATCACCTCGACTGGCACGCCAGTGCCGATGAGTACCGCGCAGCCAAGTACCGCATCTACAGGCAGGCACGGGCCGCGGTATTCAATCGCAGCGACGCATCTGTGCCGTCGCAGCTGCCGGCCTCGATTCCGACGATAAGTTTTGGTATGGACCGGCCCGCCGAAGGCCAGTACGGCATCCTCGTGGAGGACGGGCAGGTATTCCTGGCACGCGGTGAGCAACTGCTCCTGGCGGCATCAGAGATGGCCCTGGTAGGCGCACACAATCAGGCCAACGCGCTTGCCGCACTTGCGGCCGGCGAGCTGCTCGGCCTGTCCCTGTCACCCATGTTGCAGGTACTGAACGAGTTTCCCGGCTTGCCGCATCGCATGCAATTCGTACGGCAACTGAACGGCGCCGACTACATCAACGATTCCAAAGCAACAAATATCGGGGCCGCCACTGCGGCGGTGGATTCCGTGCCTGGGCCGGTCCTGCTGATTGCAGGTGGCGACGGCAAGGGTGGAGAGTTTGGCGAATTCGCCAAAGCCGTGTGCACGAAGTTGCGTGCCGCGATACTCATCGGGCGCGATGCGCCACTGATAGCCGATGCTTTCGATCAGCTGGCCCCGGTGTACATGGCGGCCAACATGAAGAACGCTGTAGTCAAAGCGACGGAGCTGGCACAGCCGGGCGATACGGTGCTGCTGGCTCCTGCGTGTGCAAGTTTCGATCAGTACCGGAACTATCAACACCGGGGCGACGACTTCACAGACCTCGTCAGGGCATTGCCGTCATGAGTGCCAGCAGCGTAACAATGCCCTTTCCTGCGAGGCTACGGTCACCGCTGCAATTCGATCACGTGTTGCTGACGATTGCGCTGGTGCTGTTGATCGGCGGACTCGTAATCCTCGCGTCGGCTTCCATCTCCCTATCGGAAGGTGTTGGCGGCGAACCGTTCTATTACGTTGAAAGGCAGCTGTTTGCAGCATTGGTCGGTGCGGTTGCTGCGTTCTTCTGCCTGCTGGTGCCAATGCACGTCTGGCAGAGCCTGGGTCCCCTGATGCTGCTGCTCGGCCTGGCATTGCTCGCAGTGGTCCTCGTGCCGGGCGTCGGTTATACCGTCAACGGCAGTACCCGCTGGTTACGCGTCGGCATGATGAACCTGCAAGTGTCGGAACCGGCCAGGTTGTGCCTGCTGCTCTACGTCGCCGGCTACCTGGTACGCCAGAACAAGTGCCTGCGCGAAAGATTCAGCGGATTCCTCAGGCCGATGCTCGTTTTGACCATTGCCTGCGGACTGCTGCTTGCCGAGCCGGATTTTGGCGCTGCCATCGTGCTCCTGGCGACGGTCCTTGCGATGTTGTTCGTTGCAGGCGCCCGCTGGCGCGACTTTTTCCTGTTTTTCGGAGTGGCCCTGGCCGCGATGGCGGCGCT
>JAKEGN010000217.1 GCA_022615525.1 Woeseiaceae bacterium | reverse complement strand
GCCAATGCCTCCCTCCAGTCCGCCGCGCCACGGCTTTCGAGCAGGCGCCTGTCCATTGCGGCCAGGTCCGGATCCGGTCGGTCCGACAGGTCGGCTTGTGGGTTATAGGCCATTGAAGTTCAAACGAAAACTACCGATCTGTGGCGCTCAGGGTCAGCACCTCCCGGCCGCTGTTCGTGACCAGCACCGTGTGCTCCCACTGTGCGGACAGGCTGTGGTCCTTGGTAACCACCGTCCAGCCGTCCGGCAACAGGCGCACATGGCGTTTGCCCGCATTGACCATGGGCTCCACCGTCAGCGTCATGCCCGGCTGCAGCTCCATTCCAGTCCCGGCCCGGCCGAAGTGCAGTACCTGCGGGTCCTCGTGAAACACCCGGCCGATGCCGTGGCCGCAATACTCGCGCACCACCGAAAAGTGATTCTTCTCCACGTGATCCTGGATGGCCTGCCCGATGTCTCCCAGCCTTTTCCCGGGGCCCACCTGCTCGATGCCGAGCCACATGGCGTCGAAGGCGACCGACGAAAGCCGCTCGGCCTGGATCCCCGGTTTGCCGACAAAGAACATCCTGCTGGTATCGCCATGAAAGCCGTTCTTGATGACCGTCACGTCAATATTCACCACATCACCGGACTTGAGGACCCGGTCCCCGGGGATCCCGTGACAGACGACATGGTTGACGGAGGTACAGATGGACTTCGGAAATCCCTTGTAATTCAAGGGGGCAGGTATGGCGTGCTGGGTATTGACGATATAGTTATGACAAATCGAATTCAGCTCGTCCGTGGTGACACCGGGCACCACGTGCGGGCCGATCATGTCGAGCACATCCGCTGCCAGCCTTCCGGCGACACGCATCTGGTCCTGCTCCGCAGGAGTCTTGATAGTTACGTTCATGAAACCTTCGAATTGGTCGTATGAGCTGCCGTTACCGCCAAGTGCCGCAATTCGGTATGAATCGCGTCATCACCGGGGCAAGCGCGACCCCGTCTCGGGCACAGCGCTCTGCGCACTATGTAAGCACGTGATTCCAGTCTGAAATCCGGCGTTGTTGCCGTGCAGGGGGTATGGTATAAAGCGCGCGCCCTTGAGGCAAACAATCCACACGTACATTGACGCATGGCACTGGGTGCCCCACCGAAAAAGGGGTTGTGCCATGGGGTGTACGGAGGCTTAACCCGGAGAAATATCATGGCAGACATCACCATGCGCCAGATGCTTGAGGCTGGCGTGCATTTTGGTCATCAGACCCGTTACTGGAATCCGAAGATGGCACCCTACATCTTCGGCGAGCGTAACAAAATCCATATCATCAATCTCGAGAAGAGCCTGCCCATGGCTCGGGACGCGTACGCGTTCGTCAAAACCATCGTTGCCGACGGCGGCAAGGTGCTGTTCGTCGGTACCAAGCGTGCGGCGCGCGACGCTGTACGCGCCCAGGCAGAACGATGCGAGATGCCTTACGTCAGTTATCGCTGGTTGGGTGGCATGCTTACCAACTACAAGACTATCCGCCAGTCGGTCAAGCGCCTGACGACCCTCGAGCAAATGGCAGAAGACGGCGGTTTCGAACGCCTGACCAAGAAAGAGGTCCTGGGTCTCAACCGGGAGCGCGAGAAACTGGAACGCAGTCTCGGAGGCATCAAGGAGATGTCGGCGTTGCCTGACGCCTTGTTCGTCGTCGATGTCGAACATGAGAACATCGCCGTGCGGGAAGCACGCAAGCTGAGCATACCGGTCGTCGCGGTGGTCGATAGCAACTGTTCGCCGGACGGCGTCGACTACATCATCCCCGGAAACGATGACGCCATGCGCGCCATAACCCTGTACGCCACGTTGATGGCAGACGCAGTGCTGGATGGCCGGGCCTCGCTCCCACAGGTCGTACTGGGCGAAGACGAGTTCGTTGAACTGGACGAGGACGGCAAGCCGAAAAAGGCCGCCGGGCGCCGCAAGAAAGCACCGCAGAAACCCACGGCTAAAGTTACGCGCAAGGCCCCGGCGAAGAAGATTGACACCGAGGCCGTCGAGGCACTGGTGCAGGAAGCTGAGGCGCAGCTGCATGCGGACGATGCTGCCGGAATCGAGTCGGATTCCGCCGATGACGGCGTGGAAGCGATGACGACCATGCGCAGCAAACCGGCCAGCAAGAAAGCGCCCGGGAAAAAGGCGACCAAAAAGAAGACTGCAGCACGGAAGAAATCCGTCGGCACAGACGCGGCCGACGACGAACAGTAGGGGTAACGGCCGCCCGGCTGAATCTCATGGCAGGTGGCAACATCCGGCGACCGTCGCCGGATGCTGTAGCAGGTTGCGGCCGCAACACGACGAGGAAAGAGCGATGTCAATAACTGCATCGATGGTCAAGGAACTCCGCGAGCGCACCGGCGCCGGCATGATGGAATGCAAGAAAGCGCTGGTTGAAACCGCAGGAGACATGGAGAAAGCCGTCGAGGTGCTGCGCACGTCAGGGCAGGCCAAGGCGGACAAGAAGTCAGGCCGGGTTGCAGCCGATGGTCGCATCGTCATCAAGAGCAATGCGGCGCAGGCGGTCATCGTCGAGATCAATTCGGAAACCGATTTCGTGGCCAAGGACGACAACTTCGCCGCATTTGCGGACGCGGTAGCCGACAGCATCCTCGCGGGCAAGGCCGAAGACGTCGACGCACTCTCCCGGCAAAAACTGGCGGACGGTCGCACGGTCGAGGAGGCGAGAACCGAGCTGGTCGCAAAAGTCGGCGAGAACATATCCGTGCGCCGGTTCCAGCGCATAGCCAAACGCGGCAATCTCGGCATTTATTCTCACGGTACGCGGATCGGCGTGGTCGTGACCGTGGATGGCAGTGATGCGGAGCTGGCGCGGGACCTGGCGATGCACGTGGCAGCGGCCAATCCGGTGTGCGTGGACGAGAGCGGCGTACCGGCGGAAACGCTCGAGCGCGAGCGCCGCATATTTGCGGAACAGGCAGCCGAGTCCGGCAAACCGGCCGCCATCGTCGAGAAGATGGTTTCGGGCCGGATTGCCAAGTTCCTGAAAGAAATCACCTTG
>JAKEGN010000216.1 GCA_022615525.1 Woeseiaceae bacterium | reverse complement strand
ATGACGCATGTGCTGGGTGACCGGCGCGATTATTTCGAATCCCTGCAGGACGTCTGGGAGCTGTTTCGCGTCATCATCGATCAGCGCAAACAACGTGAACTCAATCCGACCTTGTCGATGCTCAGGAAATGCGCCATCGATGTGGAAGCGGAAGGCTTGACCGACGAAGTGACGAAACAACGCATACAGAGCATGTTGAAATTCGTCGAGACAACCAGCGACTGGTACGAGAAGATCCAGGGTGTACCGACCTCAACGCTGCAAAAACTGATGAAGCTCGGCGCCGGAATCACGCGTTTCGTGCAGAGCTGATTTGCTACTCGGGACGCGTGCATCCATCGGCGAGCTGCCGTTCGCCGGCGCCGAGCCTGCGCAGGAACCAGATCGACGTTACGCGGCTCAAGGTCTCCGGTCCGCCATTGACAGCGCCTGCGGGCCGCAGAAAGTAACCGCTCGTCAGATAATTGCCAGTGACCGGCTCGCCGTCAATGCATTCACTGTGCTGGTAGTCGCCACTGATGAGATAGCCTTCGACTTCGGCCGAATACGCCTGCCAGCGCTGCACGGCTGCCGGTTCGACCTTCAGCAGCCAGGTTCTCGCGCCGCTCCCCGGGTCGGATCGCAGTTCCATTTCCGAGACACCCAGTTCCATCGGGTCGTCCGACAGGGGTTGCCACCGGGATGACTCGATGCCCGTGATCAACGGTGTCTGAATGATCTCGCGTTCGTTTGCATCGTTCAGGAAATACAGCAGTTCCGCTCCGTTCCGCGTGCGCAGCGACGCGCCCATGTAGCCTGCGGGTATGTAGGCGTATGCACCGGGCCGCAGCGTCACGCCGGCCAGCTCCACTTCACCTTGCAGCACGAAAATCTCGACGCTCTTGTCCGGCGCCGCGCCCGTACCGAAATCCCAGTTGGCGGGCAGCAGCAAGCGAATGCTGGATCTGGCCGATTGCGCATCGCCCCCGAGTTGCTTGGCCCTCGCGCCGGGCAGTCCGGCGAGGAACGTATCCGGTAAATCGTCGGCCTGGATGAACGCGGGGTAAGGTACGTTCGGCGCGATGGTCGCACAGGCTGCAAGGCAGAGTGCGGAAGCCATGAGCAGGCATGCACGCATGGCGCTAAAACCGTTTTTCGACAGGCATTTCCTCACGAGCGTCTCCCGCCAATCTACGCAAGATCCGGGCAGGTCACCGGCTTGCATTCAGCGTCGCAGCAGCCGGCTGAAACCGGCGATCAGGAAACCGAATGCGACCAGGCCCACGAGTTCCGCCATGGTTTCACCGCCGAGCCACCCGGTGCCGATACCATCGGGCTTCCTGTTCTGGATAAAAGCGACGGCCGCAATGCCGACACCGAGCAGACCTTCGCCGCCGACGAATCCGCTGCCGAGCAACACGCCGCGTTCCCGCACATCAGCAGCATCGGCCGGCGAACGTGCCCCGCGCTCGAAAAGACCGCGCAACAAACCGCCGAGGAACAGGGGCGTCAGGGTCGACACGGGCAGGTACACACCGACGGCAAAGGGCAGCGACGGAATGCGGAAAAGTTCGCACACCAGGGCTATGGCTATTCCGATCGCCACAAATCCCCAGGGGAGTTGCTGGTCGAGCACGCCTTCGACGACGAGTTTCATCAGCGTGGCCTGGGGCGCCGGCAGTTCCTGGGTGCCGAAACCGAAGGTCTTGGCAAGCAGGAGCACCGACAGGCAGACGAAGGTCGCGGAACTCAGGACACCGATGATCTCGCCAATCTGCTGTTTCCTCGGCGTGGCGCCGAGGAGGTAGCCGGTCTTCAGATCCTGCGAGGTATCACCGGCGATCGAGGCCGCAATGGCAACCACGCAACCGACGGTCAGCGCCGCCGCTTTGCCGGTCAGGTCGGTCCAGCCCATGACGAGGAATATGCCGGCGGTTCCCAGCAGTGACGCTATGGTCATGCCGCTGGTCGGGTTGCTGGTCACGCCGACCAGCCCGACGATACGCGATGCGACCGTGACGAAGAAAAATGCGAATACGACCACACAGACGGACGCGACGAGCCGGACGCCCATGCCACCCACATTGCCGAATACCTGTGGCACGAGCGCGATAAACAGCGCAACGGCCAGCAGGCCGAAACCGACGAATTTGAGGGACAAATCGTCATCCGTGCGATCCACCGCCGCACCCGCCGATTCACCGCCTACGCGATCGCGAAGGCGGCTCGTTCCGATGCGAAAACTCTGCACCATGACGGGTACGCTGCGAATGAGCGTAATGATTCCGGCCGTCGCGACGGCACCGGCGCCGATGTAGCGCACGTATCGCGACCAGATCTGGCCGGGCGACATGTCCCGGATGAGAGCAACGGTCTCCGGGAACACCGGCACGGTGAAACTGTCGCCCCAGACCGCGATCGACGGGATGATGATCACCCAGGCCAGCAGGCTGCCGCCGACCATGACCGTGGCGATCGCCGGTCCGAGGATGTAACCCACACCGAACAGGGCAGCCGAGAGGTCCATGCCGAGCTCGCCTTTCTTCAGGAACGGCAGGCTGGTCGTGAGTTGATCGGGAATCACCTTGAGCCACGACGTCAGTAACTTGAATAGCGCGCCGATGCCGAGCCCGAGGAACACGAAACGCGCGCTCCGCCCGCCGACTTCGCTGGCAACCAGCACCTCCGCGCAGGCCGTTCCCTCCGGGTACGGCAGGCGGCCGTGTTCACCCTTGATCAGGAAACGCCGCAACGGAATCATGAACAGCACACCGAGCAGGCCACCGCACATCGCAAGCAACGTCATCTGCAGCAATTCGGGAGCGACGCCCCAGAGAAACAGCGCCGGCAGGGTGAAGATCACGCCACTGGCGAGCGAACTCGACGCCGACCCTATGGTCTGCGAAATATTCGCCTCGAGTATGGAGCCCGGGTAGCCGGCAGTTTGCAGTGCTTTGAAGGCGGCAACGGTCATGACCGCGACCGGGATCGAGGTACTGATGGTCAGTCCCGCGCGCAGCCCGAGGTAGGCGTTGGCCGCGCCGAAGACGATGCCGAAAATGATGCCGAAAAATGCCGCCTTGAGCGTGAATTCCGGCAACGCCGTTTGCGGCGAAACGAACGGCTCGTACACCTCGCCCGGCGCGAGCTCAACGTACGCACGCGGAGACAGACCGTTGTGTGAGGTGCTTGTATCCCTGTCACTCATGGCTGAGCCCCAATCCTGTATGTAATGAAGGATACCGGAGCGCTGGCCTGGGAACACCGCGTCGTTCGGCCCGGGGAAACGCCGGGCCGAAAAAAGCCGCCCAGATAACTGGGCGGCATATTAAGCAGAAGATGCATCAGGCACGGATACCTTGGCTGGATGAATCGCTCGAACGTCATTGTCCGATGGACTCTGCTCCCAGTATCGCAGTTGCGGTGCAACGCGTTTCGCCGGCAGCAATCGCTAACGTCCGGAAGGACGCGACTGCTCGATCGCGGTGTGCGTGATGAGAGGTGACACGCGCCAACCGCACGACGAACCCAGCTTCCCGCGTGGCGTTACAGCCGAACCGCCTTCAGACACCTTTTCTCCGTGCGTACCGTATTGGTACGCTGGCGATGCTACTACATCTTGTGCCCGAAGGCGAGATGTGCACTAGATATAGCCGAGCGTTCGCTTGCGCTCAAACAACTCGCGACTGCGGTCGTACTTCTGATTTCGTCGCGCGATCGAAAACGCTACGCTCGGATCGGATCTTTGTAATTCGGCTGCGGGGGGACAAACGTTGACCAGCAATACCGATGCGGCGGGTCGCGCCGGGTATCAGCGCGCAGGTCTGGGACTCGGCCCCGTGGTTGCAATCATCATGATCGCCGCCGGCCCGCCGGATGCGCTGTCGACTGCAGCCTGGTACACCGCCGCGATGGGACTGCTGATGGCGATCTGGTGGGCGACCGAGGCAGTTCCCATAGCCGTCACCGCGCTGCTGCCGCTGGTGTTGTTCCCGCTGCTCGGCATCGCCGACATTCAGACCGCCGCCTCGCCATTTGCCAACAAGGTCGTATTCCTGTTCCTCGGCGGCTTCGTCGTCGCGCTCGCCATGCAGCGCTGGAACCTGCACCGTCGCATCGCCCTGTCGATCCTGCAGCACACCGGAGGCAACGGCGCATCGCTGGTCGGAGGTTTCATGCTGGCGAGCGCGCTCATCAGCATGTGGGTGATGAACACATCGACTACGATGATGCTGTTGCCTATCGCCGTGTCGGTGATAGCCGTCATACACGGCACCATCGATGATCTCGACGATCGTGCCAGGCGCGATTTCCAGTACGCCCTGTTGCTCGGCGTTGCTTACGGATCGACCATTGGCGGGATGTCGACGCTGGTCGGCACGGCACCGAATGCCATGCTCGCCGCTTTCGTCGTCGAGAACTATTCCACGGAGATCGAGTTCGCGAACTGGATGCTGGTCGGCGTGCCGCTTGCGGCGGTGATGCTGCCGCTGGCCTGGCTGGCGCTGACCCGCATCGTATTCAAGGTCGGCTTCCATACGTCCGCCGACAGCCGCGCGCACTTGCGAAAACTGAAGTCCGACCTGGGCCCTATGACGGCGCCGGAGCGCCGTGTCGGGCTCGTCTTCGTGTTGCTTGCATTGACCTGGATTTTCCGGCCCTTGCTGAACCGGGTGCCGGGACTCGAAGCGCTCGATGACTCGGGGATCGCCATGGCT
>JAKEGN010000215.1 GCA_022615525.1 Woeseiaceae bacterium | reverse complement strand
GCCCTTACACTTCACGAAGGCGTGCCCGGTCATCATTTGCAATTGGCATTGGCGATGGAACTCGTTGTGCCCGAGTTCCGCCGTACCGTCTATCACTCTGCTTTTGGCGAAGGCTGGGGTCTTTACTCGGAGAGCCTTGGCAAGGAAATGGGTTTTTACCGCGATCCCTACAGCGATTTCGGTCGCCTGACCTACGAAGCGTGGCGGGCCTGTCGCCTGGTCGTCGACACCGGCATCCATGCCTTCGGCTGGACACGCGAACAGGCGATCGAATTCATGTTGCAGAACACGGCGTTGAGCGAATTGGAAATTCGCAACGAAGTCGATCGCTACATCACCTGGCCGGCGCAGGCCTTGGCCTACAAGATCGGCGAAATCCGCATACGCGCCATGCGGGAAAAAGCCGAGCGAGCGCTCGGTGCCGATTTCGACTTGCGTCGGTTTCACGATACCGTCATTGGCAGCGGCTCCCTGCCTATCGACATACTCGATGAGATCGTCGATGCATGGATCGAGAACGAGCTGCGCGGCGCCGGCGGGTGAAGTCCCCGGCTGCAGCCGAATTTGACATATCGGTCCCGCCGAAAACTCCGGCAATTTGATGCAGTTCCTGTGTACGAAATCGCTCGCACGGCATAATGCCCATCGTTCGAGTCGCGCTGTGACGATGGCAGGGAGCCGTGCCAATGAGCAGTCATGTGACCAGGATGGTGGGTGCCACAGCGGCGGCGTTCATGCTGCAATTCGCAGTGCAGGCGGCAGCAGAACACTCCCACATCGAGGCGGCGCCGCAGGACACCGTGGTTGTCGAAGCCGGCGCCACCCTGATTCCGGAACGCTGGTGCGTCGAATCGCACATGCTTACGCCGTCCCTGGCAACCCGATTCAGCCTGCGGGATCCGACCCGTGTGTCCTGGTCTGGTAGCGCTCTTTCGATCTACGACTTCCAGCTCATCGACGGCGTCACCGACCGCTCAACTCTTTCCTACCGGCTGGCCGAGTTCGACAGCGACAGGATCGTGACATTCTGGCAAAGCGATTCGCTGGGCCTGTTCCTCGGCGTTTCCGACGGTGGCTTTCTGCGTCTCAGCATCGCCGGAAAGAAACACTGACTGCGCTGGTTGCCGGTCTCGCTATAGCCTCAGTCTTCGCCGATGTCCTCGTTCCACAGCGTCGGGCTGGCAGCGATGAAATCCGTCATCAGCTTCCGGCATTCATCGCTGTGAGCATGGCGCAATTCGACGCCGCGTGACCGCAGGTAATCCTCCGGCCCCTTGAAGGTCGAATTCTCGCCGATGACCACGCGCGGAATGCGGTACAAGAGGATGGCACCGCTGCACATGTCGCAGGGCGACAACGTCGAGTAAAGAGTCGCTATGCGGTAATCGGCAGCGCCAAGGCGGCCGGCGTTCTCCAGGCAGTCCATTTCGGCGTGCAGCACTGCACTGCCCTTTTGCACTCGCTGGTTGTGGCCGCGCCCGACAATGGTTCCGTCGATGACCAGCACGGACCCGATGGGGACGCCACCCGCGTCCCGTCCCTTGCGGGCCTCGGCTATGGCCGCCTGCAGGTATTCATCCATGGGCCGGCAGTGTAGCAAAGCCTGGTTTTCCAGCGCTTAGGCGGCACAGATTAAACATAACGCGGCGTTGCGGTACTTTTTCCCGGGCCAGGCGACCGAAAGCCCCATCCGGCCTCGCTTTCTGTGACATAACTCCCTGCAGGCCCTGGCATTCGACGGCAAACTGCTGGCACAGCAGAGGATTTTGCAGATCCATGCTGCAGGAAATCAGTTAATCAGGGCTGCCATGTACGAGAAACATTTCGGTCTGAAGTCGCGACCCTTCCGCTCGAACCTCGAAGCATCCGCCATATTTGTCGGGCCTGCACAAGTCAAGGTCATGACAAACCTGAAGAAGGCGCTGGCGGCACCCGATGCGGTGGTCAGCGTGACCGGCGTCGTCGGCGTTGGCAAAACGACAATTGTCAATCGTGCCCTCGAAGCCGTCACCAGCAAGCGAACCGTTGCGAGGGTCGGCCGCATGCAACTTGCCGCCGACGAAGTATTGGAATTGTTGCTGACCGAATTCAATGTCAGCCGCCAGCCGAACGGTACCATCCAGCGATTCGCTGCCTTCAAGAGACTGTTGCACGACTGGGCGGCCGGGGGCACGCGAGCGTTCATCATCGTGGAAGATGCCGAGCGAATCGGCAATGACGCACTGATCGAACTCGAGGCCCTGACAGCCGCCGACAGCGGCGACAGCGCCGGGGCCAGTATCATATTGATGGGCCAGCCATCACTTGCGGAGCGCCTGTCGCTGCCGGAACTCGCCCGCCTGAAGCAGCGAACGCGGCTGCGGCAAACCATAGCTCCATTGAGCGGCCCCGAGGTCCAGGGCTATCTCAAGCACTGCATCCGTGCGGCCGGCGGCGATTTCGACTCGATCTTCGATCCGGTCGCGATCGACATGCTGTTCCGTTGCTCCGAGGGCGTGCCGCGCGTTATCAACAATCTCTGCGAGTCCGTTCTGGCTGCGGCGTCGGAAG
>JAKEGN010000214.1 GCA_022615525.1 Woeseiaceae bacterium | reverse complement strand
CGCCATGGCTGGCGCGGTGGTGCTGTTCCTGCTGCCGAGCGGAGACGCGCAGGATCCGCTCATGCTTCGCTGGGAACAGGTAGAGCGCCTGCCCTGGGGCATCCTGCTGCTGTTCGGCGGCGGGCTGTCGCTCGCGAACGCGGTCAGCGAGACCGGGCTCTCTGCCTGGATCGGCGACGGGCTCCACGTTGTGGCAACGCTGCCGGATGCGGTCGTCGTGGTAATCGTGGCGACCATCATCATTTTTCTCACCGAGCTCACCAGCAATGTCGCGACCACCGCAACTTTCCTTCCCGTAGCCGGTGCCGTCGCCATGGAAGCGGGCATAGATCCGATCGTCCTGCTCGTGCCGGTCACGCTGGCCGCGAGCTGTGCATTCATGCTGCCCGTCGCGACACCGCCGAACGCCATCGTTTTCGGCTCGGGCCTGCTGACCATCCCCAAGATGGTGCGTGCCGGCATAGCACTGAACATCATCGGCATCGTCGTGGTGTCGATGATCGCACTCACCCTGGTTCCGAAATTCCTGCATGGATAAAGCGCAATGACAGTCGAATACCCGGTTAACAAACGGAACAAGGTCAGGCAGCTGCGGGAAAAAGGCCGCTACGACAAGGACACCGTGCACCGCATCCTCGATGCAGGCCTGGTTGCACAGGTTGCGTTCATCGAGGCCGGGAATCCGGTCGTCGTGCCCATGATTTACGGGCGCGATGGCGAAATCGTGTACCTGCACGGTGCGCGCAAGGCGCGGGTCATACGCATGGTTGAGGCGAGCGCGAGCATCTGCCTGAACGTGACCCTGCTGGATGGCATCGTGCTTGCCCGTTCCGCGTTCAATTCCTCCATGAACTATCGCTCGGTCACGGTCTTCGGTACGCCGAGCCTGGTCGAAGGGAACGCGGAGAAGCTTCGTGCGATGAAGATCATCAGCGAGCACCTGATGCCGGGACGCTGGGATGAACTTCGGGCGCCGCACGAGAAAGAGGTCAAGATGACCGGTGTGATCGCGGTCAGTATCGACTCAGCCTCCGCCAAGGTATCCACGGGTATGCCCGTCGATGAACCGGACGACTATGCAATCCCGGTCTGGGCCGGAGTGCTGCCGCTGACCAGCAAACTGCAATCCCTGCAGGATGACGATCGCCTGTTGCCAGAAGCCAAAGCATCCGCCGCGGTGCGTGCGCTGCAAGACCGGGTCCTGTAGCCGGGGAATTCGGTGGCCAAAAAAAACCCCGGGCGAAGAAGACTGTGTCAAAACCGACAACTCGTCATTGCGAGCGAAGCAATCTCTAAATCATTGATTCCGTGAGATTGCTTCGTCGGCTACGCCTCCTCGCAATGACGCTTTCCGAGTTTTGACACAGCCTCTCGTAGCCGGGGTTTTTCCTGAACGATTACCGAGACTACATCGTGTATTGCAGCTCGATACCGTAGGTGCGGCCCTTGTTCAGCGGTGAGAAGGTCGCACCAGTACCTACAGCCGTCGGAATCAACGACGCCGGCCCGCCAGGGAAGATTGCGGGTAGCTGCGTGTCACCTCCAATGGTCGACTCGTCCTTCAGGTTCCGGCCGAATAACGAGAGTTTCAGCCTGTCGTCCATGAAGGTCAGGCCGAGGCTGGCGTCGAACATGTCGGCGGCCCGAAGCTGGCCGCGGTTGTTGTCGGTATAGGCGGCTGAATCGCGATGGTAGCCGCTCACCTGGGCCGAAAACGTGCTGTTGCCGATCTCCCGGCTGTAAATCACTTCCGCGCCGAACGACTTCGGTGCAAGACGCGGCAAATCCAGTGCCAAGTCCGCATCGTCGATCGAGCCATCGCCGTTCAGGTCGAAGCGAACCTCGTCGTAACTGCCATCGACATAACCGTAGCTGCCTCGAAAAAACAGGTTATCCGACAGCGAGGCCGATGCCTCCAGGTCAAAACCTGTAATCGTTGCATCCGAAGTATTGCGAATGAGCTGAATTACTCCAACGGCCGGATCTGAGAGGTTAACCTCGCGCTGAAGGTCGGACATCTTGTTTAAATAGGCCGCTGCATTTATTCGAATTCGTCCACCGGCAACGTCTTTCTTCAAGCCGATCTCGTAGGAACTCTGCTCTTCCTGATCGAAGGACTCGTTTGGAATCAGCGGTGCAGTGTGGCGAAGGTTGTAACCGCCACTGCGAAAGCCCTTGGTCCAGAATGCGTAGATCTGTGTGTATTCACTGGGAGTAATCTGGATACCGACCTTCGGCGAAACACTGCTCCAGGTCCGGTCTTCGACGAAATCGTATGCAACACAGTCGCCGCCGATCGTACAACGATCCACGCCCACAGTTTCAGGCGGGACTGGCGGAATTGGCGGGAGTATTGTCTGTACCTTGGCGTCTTTCTTTTCCTCGGAAAAACGCGCACCCAGATTCAGCGTGATGTCGTCGGTTAAGGGAGCATCAATGTTCGCGAAAAAAGCAAGAGTATCCTGCTTTTGGTCGCCGCCGCCCGTAATAGTCCTAGGAAACGGCGGTGGGAGTGACCCAAGCAACTGGCGCTGCTCACGGTACGCTATGTCCTGGGTAAAATAGTAAATTCCCGCTGTCAGGTATGCCTCGCCAATCGATGTCGTGTAACGCAATTCGTTCGACCACTGATCCTGATCGATCGAAGCCGGTGCGTGAAAAAATGAAAGCGGCGATGCATCGATATCGCCTCCAGTCAGTGAGGAATACTCTCGCCATCCAAGTATATTGACGATCTGCCCGTCTCCCGGGCCAACGTCCCAGGTAAATTCTGCAATTGCCTGGTCCCAGCTGGTGTCGTAGTAACCATCGAAATTGACCGAAAAGTCGAAACTGTCCTCCCTATACAGTCCGCCGTTTTGTGATG
>JAKEGN010000213.1 GCA_022615525.1 Woeseiaceae bacterium | reverse complement strand
GCCGGTCGAGGTCGATCCCGAGCTGACGGGGATGGATCGCATGTTTGCGTCGCTGAAGAGAACGGCGTCGGAGATCGTCTCCGTGCGCCGCAGCGACGAGAACGTAAGACCATTGATCGCGCCTGAGGCTCAGTACTTCCTGCGCGCCAACCTGACTTTGCAATTCCAGGCCGCCCGCATTGCGCTGCTGCGCGGCGAGCAGGAACTGTACGATCTAAGTCTGGGTGACGCCGCGAGCTGGCTGAACAGATACTACGATGCCGAGAGCGCGCCAGTGCACAGCGCCCTGCAGACGATCGATGATCTGCGGCGAAGCATCTCTCCGGTTGCGTTCCCCGATCTTTCCGAGTCCCTGCGATTGTTGCGCGAATATCGAGTCATGTCCGCTGCCAACTCGCAGCCTGCCCCTGCCGACGAAGCTGCAACGGACAACGGGGAGCCGCAGTGAAATTCGGTTTCGTCGTCGTGATCGCGCTTCTTTCGAGTGCTTTTGCGGCGCATTTCCTGCTTCAGGATCCTGGTTACGTGGTCATAAATTTCCGTGGCTACATCATCGAGATGTCGGTTCCCGTACTGGTTGGCATCGTGCTGTCGCTTATGTTCCTGCTGTGGGTGCTGCTCAAGATCTGGAATGCACCACGCAAGCTGGGTGAGGCAGCCAGCCGTTATCGCAGCGGCAAAGCCGGAGAGCGGCTTACGCGTGGCATGATCGAAATTGCCGAGGGCAACTTCTCCAGGGGGGAGAAGATGCTCGCGCGCTCCGCCAGCGCAAGCGATGCCCCGCTGCTCAATTACCTGCAGGCGGCAAGAGCGGCACACCTGCTAGGCGAAGACGACCGGCGCGACAAGTGGCTGAAGCAGGCCTTCGAGCAGACGCCGGAAGCCGCCAACGCGGTGCTGCTGACACAGGCGGAACTGCAGCTCGATCAGGGGCAATACGAGCAGGCGCTCGCGACGCTGCGCAAGCTTGACGAGAATGCACCAAACCACAGTCATGCACTGGCGTTGCTCGGACGCCTGTACTACCGGCTGGAGGACTGGCCACAACTCGCGGAATTGCTGCCGCGTCTGGCCAAGTACGGCCGGCTCGATGCACACACGCTGGAAAAGTGGTCCGTGCGGGTGCATCGCGAGCTGATGGCAAAGGCAGCGGACTACGCCAGTCTCGATGAGGTCTGGAAGAAAGTCCCGCGCAACCTCAGGAACAATCTCGCGCTGCTCGAGGCCTGGTATGCAGGATTGATCCGTACCGAGCAGCACGACGTGGCTGAAAAGGACCTGGCTGCTGAATTGAAGCACGAATGGCGTACGCCACTGGTGCGCCTTTACGGACTCGTCCGGGCCACGGATCCGGTGCGCCAGCTGAAACGTGCAGAGAGTTGGCTGAAACAGCATCCGGACGATGCCGAGCTGCTGCTCGCGGCGGCTCGCCTGTGCCTGCGAAACGAGCTGTGGGGCAAAGCCCGGAGTTATCTCGACACGGTGGTATCGATCCGCCCGACGCCGGAGGTGTACCAGGAGTTCGGCCGGCTGCTGAACCAGCTGGGTGATGGCGAGGGTGCCGCCAATGCCTACCGCGTTGGACTGAGTCTCGTCGCCGGTTCCGATCTGCCGGCAATTCCGCACCTGGCCGCAACTGGGGGCGGGTCCAAGCCCGCCAATTCCTGAGCACCGCGGGCCAACCAGAATTCAGTCCGCAAATCGCGGTTATCGGGGCAGGCTACCTGGGTTCACGCGTGCTTGCCCAACTTGGGGCAGACGAAGCCGTTGCCTATGGCCGGTCACCGGTTGCCTTGCCCGGCAGGACGCTCCGTATCCTCGACCTGGACCGCGAGTCATTGCGGCTGCAGGAGCCGATGCCACCCAGGCTCCTGTATACCGTCCCGCCACCCGTCAGCGATCAGGGTGACCCGAGGCTGGCGCGATTCCTTGCGGTCCTGAAACCCGCCCCGAAGCGCCTTGTCTACATCAGCACCAGCGGCGTGTACGGTGATTGCAAAGGGGAGCTCGTCAGCGAATCGCGCCCACCTGCCCCAGGCACAGCCCGCGCCATGCGCCGTTTTGCTGCAGAGCAACTGGTGCACGGCTGGTGCAGCAAATCCGGCGTCGCCTGCAGCATTTTGCGCGTGCCGGCAATCTACGGGCCCGGTCGGCTCGGTGTGGACAGGATCAGCGCAGGGGAGCCGCAGATCCTGGAATCCGAGGCAAATCCGGGTAACCGGATTCACGTCGACGACCTGGCTGCCGCAGCAATTGCTGCGCTGGGGCGCAGCACTCCGGGAGGAATCTACAACATAGGGGACGGGGACTTCCGGAGCAGCACCTGGTTCGCACTGACCGTGGCCCGGCTCGCCGGGTTGACTGCACCACCGCTGATTTCACGCGCCGAGGCGCTGGCGACGCTGCCGGCATCGCGACTGTCATTTCTGCAGGAGTCACGGAGGCTGGACACGCGAAAGATGCACGAAGTGCTCGGGGTCCGGTTGCGGTATGCGAATGCGGAAATTGGCATCAGGGACAGCCTGCGCAAGGAAGGCCAGCGGCCGGACTGACGCGGCGATCAGGGGCTTACCCTATGCCCTACGGCTGGCTGCGCACGCTCCGCAGCCACTTGGTCAGCGGCTCCCATTGCTCCCAATCCGGCCATGCGAGGTATTCCGGAAGCTCGAAAATGCCGAGGCCGCGGGTGTAGGCACGCACATAGTTCTGTGCTTCCCGCAAAGCGGTGATATACGGCACTCTTGCCGAGCTCAGGTACTGGTCGAGCTCCTCGAATATCAGCGTATGCTCGCGCACCCGGTTGGCGACCACACCTACTTTGGCCTCCTTGCGGTCGATCTTCCCGACGGCTTTCAATTCCTTGATGAACCGGTCTGACGCCTGCATGTCGATGGTCGACGGCAATACGGGCACCACGATGGTTTCGGCATGGCGTACAAGTTCCGTGAGCTCCGTACCATGCGAGCGGGCCGGCGCGTCGATGATCAGGTAGTCGGCACTCCGCGGCGCATGCTTCAGTCCGTCCTCGAACCCGGCCACTGCGGCAATTTTCGGCCGATCGGATGGACGCCGGTCGAGCCAATCCAGGCTCGATCGCTGCGGGTCATAATCGGCCAGAGCGACAGCATGGCCCTCGGACGCAAAATAGGAAGCTATGCTGGTTGCCAGCGTGCTCTTGCCGCAACCCCCCTTCGCATTCATGACCATGATGTGTCGCATAGGTTTTTCCTGGAAGAGTGTTTATCGGATTTCGAGTTGTTTATGTAAACTACCGTTGCAGAACGCAAAAGTCCATTCGCCCTGCCGCTGCCGGCGCAACCCGGGCTTCAGCAGGTCGGGACTCATGTTAAGCTGCAACGGGCCGATCACCGGAGCCCGGAGTCGCGTGCCGGTGCAGCAGGGAAAACTCAGTCATGAGCACACAACGAAAAGCGGATTTCGTCGATGAGCAGTTGTCTGAGGATACTGTTCACAATTACCTGAAACAGAACCCGGACTTTTTCGAACGCCACAGCTCGCTGCTCGGCGCTTTGCGTCTGCCGCACGTAACGGGCGGTACCGTATCCCTGGTGGAACGTCAGGTGTCGGTGTTACGCCAGAAAGACCTCAAGCTCGAACGCAGGCTGAAAGAGCTGCTGGAGGTCGCACGAGCGAACGACGTGCTGGCGACGAAACTGCATCAGCTCACCCTGCAGCTGATGGCGGCGAGCAGCCTCGCAGAGACATTGAAAGCACTCGAGACAGCGCTGCGAACAGGATTCAATGCGGATCAGTCGATCCTTGTACTGTTCGGCGAGCCCGATTCATTTGCTGACATCCATACCGGACGGTTTTTCAAGGTCATCGAACGCAACGACCCGGCTCTCAAGCCTTTTGATACCTTCCTTGGCAACCACAATCCGCGCTGCGGCCAGGTGCGCGACGTCCAGCGAGACTTCCTGTTCGGCCAGTACGCAAATGAAGTCGGCTCCGCCGCACTCGTGCCACTCGGCAAAAAATCGGAAATTGGTTTCCTTGCAATTGGCAGCGTCGACTCGAATCGCTTTCATCCCGGCATGAGCATGGATTTCCTGAAGCGGCTCGGCCAGCTCGTGGCAGAGGCTCTCAGGCGCTACTGATCCCGAGCGGACAGCTCATGCTGGAAGGTGAATCAGACTGGATTGACCGATTTGCACGGCACCTGCAATTCGAGCGCCGGCTTTCCCAACTGACCTGCAAGAGTTACCGTCGCGACCTCGGGTCCTTCTGCCGATGGTGCGCCGAAGCGGGTATCGAACGCTGGCGGGACGTCGACAGCGAGCACGTGCGCAACTTCTCGGCGAGTCGCTATCGCAAGGGCCTGTCGCCGCGCAGCATTCAACGCCAGCTCTCCGCATTGCGGACTTTCTTTCGCTACATGATTCGTGAGAAGCAACTGAAAAAGCACCCGGTACAGGCGGTCAGGCCGCCGAAATCCGGCAAGCGCCTGCCTGGAAATCTCGACGCTGACCGGATGGCGCGACTGCTCGACCTGCCCGGAGACGACCCGATCGTTACCCGTGATCGGGCAGTACTCGAGTTGCTCTACTCATCGGGCCTGAGACTTGCCGAGCTGACCGGGCTGAATCTTGGCGACATCGACATCGCGGATGCCACCGTGCGCGTGACCGGCAAGGGCAACAAGGAAAGAATTCTTCCGGTCGGCCGTCTCGCACTTGACGCATTGCGCTCCTGGTTCAAGGTTCGGGCAAGCCTGGCTGACCCCTCTGAACAGGCCGTGTTCGTCAGCAGCCGTGGCCGGCGCATAAGCGGCCGATCCGTGCAGGCGCGCGTGGATCACTGGGCAAGACGACAGGGTATCGACATGCGCGTCTACCCTCACCTGCTGCGCCATTCTTTCGCCACTCACCTGCTGGAATCGAGCCACGATTTGCGCGGCGTACAGGAACTCCTGGGACATGCCAACATCTCGACGACCCAGGTCTACACGCACCTTGATTTCCAACACCTGGCACAGATATACGATCGGACACATCCGCGCGCGCGACTGAAAGACAAATCCCGCACACCGACAGAGTAAGGCCAGGTTTCCCCGGTACGAGTGGCTTTCCCCAGTCAGATATCCGCTGAGGATCTAACAGATGGAACAATTTCGAGGGACAACAATTGTCTCGGTCCGGCGGAACGGCCGGGTGGCCGTCGGTGGCGACGGGCAGGTCAGCATGGGCAACACCGTCATGAAAGGGAACGCTCGCAAGGTGCGCCCGCTGGCCGGCGGCCGCGTCATCGCCGGATTTGCCGGCGGCACCGCGGACGCGTTTACGCTCTTTGAGCTGTTCGAAACCAAACTCGAGCAGTACGGCAAGTTGACACGCGCGGCCATCGAGCTGGCGAAAGACTGGCGCACAGACAGGCGATTGCGCCGACTCGAGGCCCTGTTGTGTGTCGCGGACTCAGAAAGTTCGTTCATCATTTCCGGCAACGGCGACGTCATTGAGCCGGAGAACGACCTCATGGCCATTGGCTCGGGCGGTCCTTTCGCGCAGGCCGCCGCGCAAGCGTTGCTGCAGAATACGGATCTGGACGCACGCAGCATTGTCGAGAAAGCACTTGCCATCGCCGCAGACATATGCGTTTTCACAAATCACAACATTGTCGTGGAGGAATTGCCTGCTGCAGGCAAGTAACGGAATCCGCCGATGTCGCAGATGACACCAAGAGAAATCGTGCAGGAGCTCGACAAGCACATCGTCGGCCAGGAGGAAGCAAAGCGCGCGGTTGCCATTGCGCTCAGAAACCGCTGGCGCCGCGTTCAGATTGACGAACCGCTGCGAAACGAGATCACGCCGAAGAATATTCTCATGATCGGTCCTACCGGAGTCGGCAAGACAGAGATCTCGCGACGGCTGGCGAAGCTCGCCAAGGCGCCTTTCATCAAGGTTGAGGCGACAAAGTTCACCGAGATAGGCTACGTGGGTCGCGAAGTCGACAGCATCATTCGTGATCTGGTGGACAGTGCGGTGAAAATGACGCGCGAGGAGGAAATGAGCAAGGTGCGCCACCGTGCCGAAGACTCGGCCGAGGAACGCATACTGGACGCATTGCTGCCGCGCTCACCGCGCGGCACCGCTTCGGCCGAACAAGCCGAAGGAACGGGTGGCGGCAGCGATACGCGGCAGAAGTTTCGCAAGATGCTGCGCGAGAAAAAGCTGGATGACAAGGAGGTCGAGGTCGATTTCCAGGCTGTACCGGTCGGGGTGGAGATCATGGCGCCGCCAGGCATGGAGGAAATGACCAGTCAGCTCCAGGGCCTGTTTCAGAATCTTTCGGGCGGGAGGCACAGGACCCGGAAACTCAAAGTCCGCGAAGCGATGAAATTGCTGACGGACGAAGAGGCCGCCAAGCTTGTGAACGAAGAAGAGCTCAAGACGCGCGCGCTGCAAGCCGTCGAGCAACACGGAATCGTGTTCCTTGACGAATTGGACAAGGTCGCGCGCCGCTCCGAGACGGTGGGTGCCGACGTATCCCGCGAAGGCGTGCAGCGGGACCTGCTGCCGCTGGTAGAGGGATGTACGGTAAGCACCAAGTACGGCATGGTACGCACTGATCACATACTTTTTATCGCGTCCGGTGCGTTTCACGTATCCAAACCGTCCGACCTCATCCCGGAGCTGCAGGGAAGATTCCCGATTCGTGTCGAACTCAAGTCTCTGGAAACCGATGATTTTGTACGCATTCTGACGGAACCGGATGCCTCCCTGACATTGCAGTACAGAGCGCTTCTCGCAACGGAAGACGTCAACATTGAATTCACCGACAGCGGTGTACGGCGCATCGCCGAAGTCGCTTTCCAGGTCAATGCGACCACGGAAAACATCGGTGCCCGTCGCCTGCATACCGTGATGGAACGCTTGCTGGAGACCATATCCTTCGAAGCGTCCGACCGTGGTGGCACCAGCCTGCAGATCACTGCCGAGTACGTGGATTCCCATCTTGCCGCGCTGGTGAAAGACGAAGACCTGAGTCGCTACATACTTTAGGGCCCGAATGGACATAGCACCGAGTGAAATACGACTGCGCCGCAAGTCCAGGCTGCTGAGTGTTTCCTTTGATGACGGAAGCAGTTTTGACTTGCCGTTCGAGTACCTTCGTGTCTATTCACCGTCTGCAGAAGTGAAAGGCCACGGACCGGGACAGGAGGTCTTGCAGGTCGATAAACAGGACATCGAGATAATCGCAATCGAGCCTGTGGGCCACTATGCTGTGCGACTGGTCTTCAATGACGGTCACAATACAGGGTTGTATACGTGGAAATACCTGTACGAACTTGGCAATGAAAGGGAAGAAAACTGGCGACGCTACCTCGACCGCCTGAAAGCGGCGGGTTATGCTGATCGGTCGAAGCCAGCGCATTGATTTGATGAAAGAAAATACTACCCATTTTGGATTTCAGACCGTCCCCTTGTCCGACAAAACGCGTCGGGTCAAAGGCGTATTTGATTCCGTGGCAAGCCGTTACGACCTCATGAACGACCTGATGTCGGGCGGATTGCACAGGTTGTGGAAGCGCTTCGCAATAGGACAGGCAGCGGTCAGGCGAGGGCAGTCGGTTCTCGACCTCGCGGGTGGCACCGGTGACCTGGCTCGTGCCTTTGCCCGGCAGGCAGGTCCGACCGGACTCGTGGTTCTTGCCGATATCAATGATCGCATGTTGCATGAAGGTCGTCGCAGACTTGTCGACGCGGGTGTCGGTGAGCACGTTGCAATCGCACAGGTAGACGCTGAGAACCTGCCCTTCGCCAGCTCGAGTTTCGATTGCGTCAGCATCGCATTTGGCCTGCGCAATGTAACCGACAAATCTGCCGCGCTCGCCTCGATGTACCGTGCGCTGAAGACGGGCGGCAAACTTCTTGTGCTCGAGTTTTCAAAACCCGCGGACGCAATCAAACCAGCGTATGACCTTTACTCGTTCAAGGTCCTGCCCCTCATGGGAAAACTCGTGGCAAACGACGAGGAAAGCTATCGGTATCTGGCCGAATCCATACGCATGCACCCGAACCAGGAAACACTGCTCAAGCTCATGGAGCAGGCGGGCTTCCATCGGTGTCGGTATCACAATCTGGCCGGCGGCATAGTGGCACTGCACGTCGGTTACAAGGTTTGAGAGCGACGATTTGGATTCCCTGCGTATTGTCCTGGAGCCCGTCGCATCCCTGCTGAATCGACAGATCCAGGCTCAAACCAATGCCCGCGTGCTTTGTGAGAGCCTGAACGGAACGTCAACAGCCATCGAACTCAGGAACACTGCTCTCGTCGCATACCTCCTTATCGATTCCGGACAGGTTTCACTCGCGGGAGAATGCGGGCGCCAGCCGGATGTCACGATCACAGGTTCGCTCCTTTCCCTGTTGCAGCTTGCCGGATCAGGTAACGAAGAACTGATCCGACGCGGTGACCTGAAGCTAATGGGCGATGCGCATGTTGCTACACAGTTGCAGAAGCTTCTCGCCCTGGCGCGTCCCGATGCCGAGGAGGAGCTCTCGCGACTGGTTGGTGACGTGGCGGCACATGGTGTGAGCGAAGTCGCCAGAGGTATCGGCCGGTGGAGCCGCGACGCAGGAAGCATTTTTCGCCAGAATCTGAGCGAATACCTTCAGGAGGAAAGCCGGGCTGTTCCCAGTCGCTACGAAATCGAAGGATTTCGCGGCCGGGTCGAGTTGCTCCGGGACGATGTTGCCAGACTGGAAGCCAGGATCAGGCGCATGGAAGGGCAGTCGGACGCGACGCAGGTCCGAAAATGATGTGGCGCGGCAAAACACTGTTGCGCCTGTTGCGAATCCAACGCGTACTCGTCCAATACGGCCTCGACGAGATAATTGTTAAAACGCACTTCTTGCGTCCGCTACGATTCTTTTTCTACTTGTTACCTCGCAGCCATGATCGCTCCGCTCCTGTCGGCGTTCGCATACGTCTCGCCTTGCAGGAACTGGGTCCGATATTCGTCAAGTTCGGCCAGGCGGTTTCGACGCGGCGCGATCTGTTGCCTGCGGACATCGCCGACGAACTCGCCAAATTGCAAGACCAGGTGCCGCCTTTCCCGGCGGAGCAGGCCGTAGCCATACTCGACGCTGCTTACGGCAGGTCGGTCAATGACGTCTTCGAGCGGTTCGACTTCGAACCGCTCGCCGCAGCCTCGATAGCGCAGGTTCACAGCGCAGCGCTTCCCGGCGGCCGCGAAGTCATCGTGAAGCTGCTGCGTCCGGGCGTCCGCCAGCTGATCGAGCAGGATCTTGACGTCTTGTATGCCATCGCAACGCTCGCCGACCGGTATTGGGTCAACTCCAGGCGCTTGCGTCCGGTCGAGGTTGTTACGGAGTATGAGAAGACTGTCATCGATGAGCTCGATCTGATGCGCGAAGGCGCCAACGCTGCGCAGCTCAGGCGAAACTTCGAAGGATCGGAGATGCTCTATGTTCCGGAAATATACTGGGACTATTGTCGACCCAAGGTCCTCGTTCAGGAACGCATTTACGGCATCCCCATAAGCGACATGAAATCGTTGCTCGCTGCCGGCGCCAACATCCAACGCCTGGCAGAAAACGGAGTTGAGATCTTCTTTACTCAGGTCTTCCGCCACAACTTTTTTCACGCAGACATGCATCCGGGCAACATTTTCGTTCAAACTGACGACCCGGAGCACCCCAAATATGCCGCGGTCGATTTTGGTATCGTCGGAACGTTGAGCCCAACGGACCAGCAATACCTCGCCGGAAACTTCCTGGCCTTTTTCGACCGTGACTATCACAAGATTGCCAAGCTTCATCTCGATTCCGGCTGGGTGCCCCCGGAATCACGCATCGATGAACTCGAGTCCGCGATTCGATCTGTCTGCGAACCTATATTCAACAAGCCCCTTTCCGAGATCTCGTTCGCCCAGGTACTGCTCAGGCTTTTCGAGACGGCTCGTCGATTCAATATGGAGATCCAGCCGCAACTCATTCTGTTGCAGAAAACGCTTTTCAATATCGAAGGCCTTGGGCGGCAGCTCTATCCGCAGCTGGACTTATGGAAGACCGCTCACCCGGTCTTGCAGCGCTGGATGGATGAGCAGGTTGGCGGACGCGCCGTGCTGGAGAGCCTGAGGGACAATCTGCCACAACTCAGGGACGCAATTCGCGAGCTACCAGGGGTCATCCGCCATCTGTCCGAGCAAGCATCCCGGGGCAAGCTTCAGATGAACATCGAGTCTGCAGACCTCGGTGACCTGCGCCGGGTTATGTCTGAACAGCAACGGCAACGGTTCTATCTTGGCGTTGGCGGCACAGCCAGTATTTGCGGCGTATTGCTGCTTGGCTTCGGGAAGGCCATTGTTCTCGGGTGGGTACTATTGGCAATGGGTATCCTGTCCCTCTGGATCGCCCGGCCGGCACCACGACGTTAGTTGCGGTGCGCCCTGCGCGTCTCCGCCGGGATATAATCCACAAGAAAGCCCTATAATAAGAACAGCAATATTC
>JAKEGN010000033.1 GCA_022615525.1 Woeseiaceae bacterium | reverse complement strand
TTGCCCGAAACACAGTAATTGCCGAGCCTTGAAAACACGGCAACGCCGGGATGAGCGGTGTCGACGGTCCCGTAGACCTGGCGGGTGATGGTTTCGATCTGCTTCTCGGTCACCGGCTCGATCTTGTCGACCTTCATGACCGCCATGACCGGATGGCCTGCAAGGTTCGGGTCACGCAGGGCGATTCGGCTGGCGCCCTCGATGCCACGCACGTCGGTGGTCAGGTTGACGATCGGCACCGGCCAGAACAGGCCATCGGCCGTGTGCATGGTTTTCGCAACGGCGAGTGCGTCGCTCAGGTCCATGAAACCCTTGAGCGGCGTGAAGTAACCGCCGCCGAGCATGACGAGGTTGGCGGCGGCCGCGGAATTGAGCAACAGCGATGGCAGTTTCTCAGCCTCGGCTGCCAGGGCGCGGCGCTCGTCCGGGTCCTTGACGAGCAGCGGCTTGAGCGAGTTGGATCCGTGTGGCTTGATCATGTCCTGCTCCTAGCGCGCAGCCGCGACGGCATCGGACACATCGTCGGCCCGGGTGAAATGGCGGGTACCGATGATGCCGTGTTTTTTCAGATAGTCGATGATCATGCTGACTTCCTGTTCAACGGTCATGCGGTCGGTGTGCAGGTGCAATTCCGGCTTCTCCGGTGCCTCGTACGGATCGTCGATGCCGGTGAAGTTCTTGATCTCGCCGGCACGTGCTTTCTTGTACAGGCCCTTCGGATCGCGCTTTTCAGCCACGGCCAGCGAGCAATCGACGTACACCTCGACGAACGGCAGTTTGGCCGCTTCGTGCAGGCGGCGGACTTCGTCGCGATCTGCCTTGTACGGGCTGATGAAGCTCGACAGCGAAATGACACCGGCGTCACCGAACAGTTTGGCGACCTCGCCTATGCGGCGGATGTTTTCCTTGCGGTCCTGCTCCGAGAACCCGAGGTTCTTGTTGATACCGAGACGGACGTTGTCCCCGTCGAGGCGGTAGGACAGCTTCGATTGGTTGAACAAGGCGGTTTCCAGCGCCACGGCTATCGTGCTCTTGCCACTCCCCGACAGCCCGGTAAACCAGATGGTCGCGCCCTTCTGGCGCAACAGGCGATAACGATCGTCGCGCGATACCTCACCGTGATGCCAGGTTACGTTGGTTGCTTTTTGTTCGGCCATTTCCTTCTTTCCTTTTGTCTGTTGTCCATGTGCCAGGCATCGATTGCCTGAGTTCCCTATTGTGTTCGTGTGGTCTTTCGTCTTTCGGCAAAACCGTTCAGCAGCAGGTCCACGCACTTCTGGGTGATGTCGAATACGTTGGTGTCCGGGTCGCGTACGATGATGTCTCCCCAGGCGTTGCACAGCCCTATCACCGCCTGCGCGGCGAAGTGGCAATCGACTGAAGGCCGCAGTACGCCGCTTTCCTTGCCCTGCTCGAATATCCCCTCCAGTTGCCTGCGGTACTGGCTGCCCAGCTGTTTCAGCCTGGTGCGCCGCTCCTCGGGCAGATACAGCCGCTCGTCGTTGTACACCTTGAGCGCTTCGTTTCTCTCGCGGTAACTCGACAGGTGCGAGGCAACTGTCGCCATCAGTTTCGCTTCGAAGGGCTGGTCGCTTGCCGCGATGTCCTGCATGCGATGCACGTACTCCTCGATACCAAACAGACACACTTCACCGAGCGCCTCCTCTTTGGACTTGAAGTAGTAGTACAGGCTGCCTTGCTTGATCCCCAGGCGTTCGGCTATGTCACGCGTGCTCGAGCCGTGAAATCCCTTCTCGGCAAATACCGCGGCAGCAGACATGATCGCCTGCCTGCGCTGGTCCTGATAACGATTGCCCCCGGAATGCTGTGTCACTGGTTATTGGTCTTTACCGAATTCCGTGAAATTCTATAGAGTGATAGAACATTAGGCAACAACAATAATAAAACTGTTTAAAAACAGCTATCTACTATCTTCAGTAATCTATTATGTTATTGAAATGTTGCCAAGCGGCGGGGTGAAACGGTCCCGGTCACCTTGGCCAGCCGGACCTCAGTCGGCCGACAAACGCCACCGCGATGGCGAACAGGACGAGCACGAGCGGCAGGTTGCCGGCACGCGCATAAGGGGTCAGGCCGGACATCGGTGGTATGTCGAGCGTCATCGACGCGAACTCGAACTGCGGACCGGAGCGGAGAATCCCGCCCTTGTGATCGACGAATGCGCTGACCCCGTTGTTGGTGGCCCGAACCACGTACCGGCCCGCTTCGAGCGCGCGCATGCGCGCGATCTCCAGGTGCTGGTGCGGCGCAATGGTGTCGCCGAACCATGCGTCATTGCTGACGTTGATCAGCAGGCTGGCTTCGGGCAGCGCATAGAGTTGTTCCGCGCCATAGGCGTCCTCGTAACAGATGGCGACCGCCAGCTTCTCCCCGGACGCGGTTTCGAGCAGCGCCTGCACCGGCTCGCCTGGCGTCATGTCCCTGTTCGGCAGGCTCATGAGCCGCATCCAGTTGCGAACGAAATCCGGCACCGGGAAGTACTCGCCGAAAGGCACGAGGTGTCGTTTGCGATAGGTACGCCGGTCATGGCCGTTCAGCATGAGTACGCTGTTGTATATCTCCCGGGTGGCGAAATCGCGCTCGAGTATGCCGAGCACCAGCGACTGCCTGTTCAGCGCGAGTTCGAATTCGATCTCTG
>JAKEGN010000212.1 GCA_022615525.1 Woeseiaceae bacterium | reverse complement strand
GTATGCCGTGCCCGCGATCGAGTTCGAGTATCCAGCCCGCGACATTGTCGAGGAAGTAACGATCGTGGGTAACGGCTATCACCGTGCCCGGGTATTCCTCGAGGAAGCGTTCGAGCCACGCAACCGACTCGGCATCCAGGTGATTGGTCGGCTCATCGAGCAGCAGCATGTCCGGTTCGGAGAGCAGCAGCCGGCACAACGCAACGCGGCGTTTTTCGCCGCCCGACAGTTTGCTGACATCCGCGTCCCAGGGCGGCAGCCGCAGGGCATCGGCTGCGATGTCGAGCTTGCGGTCGAGCTCCCAGCCGCCGGCCGAGTCGATGGCGTCCTGCAATTTGCCCTGCTCCTCGAGCAGCGCATTCATCCGTTCGTCATCCATCGGTTCGGCAAACAGCATGCTGATCTCATTGAAGCGATCGAGCAGGGCCTTGGTTTCTCCGAGGCCGTCCTCGACGTTGCCGCGCACGTCTTTGGAGTTGTCGAGCGCAGGTTCCTGCGGCAGGTAGCCGATGTGTATCCCGGGCTGCGGCCTGGCCTCGCCATCGAACTCCTTGTCAATGCCGGCCATGATGCGCAACAAAGTCGATTTTCCGGAGCCGTTCAAACCCAGCACGCCGATCTTGGCGCCGGGGAAAAAGCTTAAGGAAATATCGCGGAGTATGAATCGTTTGGGTGGCACGACCTTCGCCACCCGGTTCATGGTGTAGATGTACTGGGCCATCGGCTCGCTTGCTTGAAAAGGAAAGGGAAGACAAGGTTCATTATCCGGTATGCTGCGCCAATAGAAAACAAGGATCGAAGTAGACCCGACCAGCGAAATGTCAGCACCGGTTTTTGTATACAAGGGCGAAGCGCTGGCCAGGTACGGATTCGGCAAGGAGCACCCTTTCGGCCTCGACCGGCATGATGTGTTTCAGTCGACGCTGGAACGCTGCGCATGCGCGTCCGAAGTAACGTATGCGATGCCACGTCAGGCGAGCGCCGACGAACTGGCGTTGTTCCATACCGCCGAGTACATCAATTTCGTATCGCGTATGTCGGCAGTCGGCAGCGGCTACCTGGACGCAGGCGATACGCCGGCCTACCCGGGCGTCTTCGACTCGGCTTCTTTCGTTGTCGGTACCACGCTGGCCGCCGTCGATGCCGTAATGTCCGGCGCAGCAAGTCGTGCATTCGTGCCGATTGCCGGCCTGCACCATGCCGGTCGCGACCACGCTGCCGGGTTTTGCGTGTTCAATGACTGCGGCGTTGCCATCGAACACCTGCGCAGCCGCCACCAGCTGAAGCGCATCGCCTATGTCGATATCGATGCGCACCACGGGGACGGGGTTTTCTACGGCTTCGTCAGTGACCCTGACCTGGTTTTTGCCGACATACACGAAGACGGGCGATACCTTTATCCCGGTACCGGGGCTGCGGAGGAGACCGGTACCGGCGCGGCCATCGGCACCAAGCTCAACATCCCGCTGCTGCCCGGCGCCGGCGATGCCGAATTTGCCCTGGCCTGGCAGCAGGTGACGCAGTACCTGGATGCCGCCGCGCCGGAATTCATCCTCATGCAGTGCGGCGCCGACAGCCTTGCCGGCGACCCGATCACGCACCTGCGCTATACCGAAGAATCCCATGCCAGAGCCGCCGCCGACGTCTGCGCGCTGGCCGACCGGCATTGTGGCGGGCGCGTCGTTGCAACGGGAGGCGGCGGGTACAACCGTGACAATCTCGCCAGGGCCTGGACACGGGTGGTGGCCGCACTGGCGGACACCCGGCGGCCGAATGGCTCCTGAAGCGGGCACCTGAAACCGGCCGCGATCGCCACGCCGGGCATGACTAAGCCCGTTTGCTTCTGTACAATGCGCAGCCTTGATTTTCCCGTCCGGAGCGCCCCAGGCACCATGTACGTCCAGACCCCGTCCATCGAAGAGTTTGACGCCGAGCTGTTCGGCGCCATAGTCCATGAAGCCCGCCGCCAGGAAGAGCATATCGAGCTGATCGCTTCGGAAAACTATGCCAGCCCGCGCGTCATGGAGGCGCAGGGCTCGGTCCTGACCAACAAGTATGCTGAAGGCTATCCCGGCAAGCGCTACTACGGCGGTTGCGAATACGTCGACGTCGCCGAGCAACTGGCGATCGACCGCGCGAAGAAATTGTTCGGCGCGGGCTATGCCAACGTGCAGCCGCATTCCGGTTCGCAGGCGAACGCGGCGGCTTGCATGGCGCTGCTCGAACCCGGCGATCACATTCTCGGCATGAGCCTGTCGGACGGGGGTCACCTCACCCACGGTTCCAAAGTGAATTTCTCCGGGAAGCTGTACAACGCCGTGCAATACGGCGTGGATGCCTCGACCGGCCTGATCGACTACGACGAGGTACAGCGACTGGCAAACGAGCACCGGCCACGGCTGGTAATCGCCGGATTCTCGGCCTATTCGCGGGTAGTGGACTGGCAGCGTTTTCGCGCCATTGCGGACAGCGTCGGCGCGTACCTGATGGTGGACATGGCGCATGTCGCCGGTCTTGTCGCCGCGGGCGTGTACCCGAACCCGGTGCCCATCGCGGACGTGGTGACCTCGACCACTCATAAAACGCTGCGCGGCCCGCGCGGCGGACTCATACTTGCGCGCGACAACGGCGAGCTGGCGAAGAAATTCAATGCGCTGGTGTTCCCCGGCACCCAGGGCGGGCCGCTGATGCATGTGATCGCCGCCAAGGCGGTGGCCTTCCTCGAAGCGATGAGCCCGGAATTCAAGGAATACCAGAAACGGGTGGTCGCGAATGCACGTGCCATGGCGCAAACGTTCATGGAACGCGGCTACGAAGTCATATCCGGCGGCACGGACAATCACCTGATGCTGGTCAGCCTGGTGGCGAAAGGCATTACCGGCAAGGATGCCGACGAAGCGCTCGGCAAAGCCTATATCACGGTCAACAAGAATACGGTGCCGAACGACCCGCGTTCGCCGTTTGTCACGAGCGGCCTGCGTCTCGGTACTCCCGCCATAACGACCCGCGGTTTCGGCATCCCGGAAGTGCGCGAGCTGAGTCGCTGGATCTGCGATATTCTGGACGATATGGGCAACGAGGTGCTGATTCAGCGTGTGCGGGGACAGGTCCTGGCGTTGTGCAAGCGCTTCCCGGTTTACCGCTGATCAGTACTGTTATGGAAACCCTGTTTAATTCGTCATTGCGAGGAGCGAAGCGACGAAGCAATCTGCAAAGCGCGGCATACATGGCACAAGATTCCTTCGCTGCGCTCGCAATGACCGGACTTTCGAGTAAATCAGGGCTGGCCTGTCCTGTTCTGAGGGGTTTTCGGTAGGTCCCGATGCACTGTCCGTTTTGCAATCACGAGGAAACCAAGGTCATCGATTCGCGACTGGCCGGTGAAGGCCGGCAGATCCGCCGTCGCCGGCAGTGCCTGGACTGCAATGAACGTTTCACCACGTTCGAAAGCGCGGAACTCGTCATGCCACGACTGGTCAAGTCGGACAACAGCCGGCAACCGTTCGACGAGAACAAGCTCAGGAACAGCATGGTGCGCGCGCTGGAGAAACGCCCCGTATCTTCCGAGGATGTCGAGCAGGCGGTCGGCCGCCTGGTGCACAAGTTGCGAACTCTCGGCGAACGCGAGGTACCATCGCGGCTGATCGGTGACCTGGTGATGGAAGAACTGCGCAAACTGGACGAGGTTGCCTACGTGCGATTCGCCTCCGTGTACCGGCGCTTCCAGGACGTCACCGAATTCCAGGACGAAATATTGCGACTGCAGGAGATCTCGGATGCTTCGGCAAGTCGCGAACAGATGTCATTGCTGCCCGAACTGCTCGGCAACAAGAAGTAGCGGGCGGCAGCAGAAAGGGGTATCGCCATGTCCGAGACTTCGAGGACCGGCTTCGACGCGGCCGACAGCGGCCACATGGCCCGGGCACTGCAACTCGCCTGGCGCGGGCGTTACACGGCGCATCCGAATCCGCGCGTTGGCTGTGTGCTGGTCAGGGACGGCAGGGTCATCGGCGAGGGCTGGCACCAGCGTACCGGCGAATCGCACGCCGAGGTCAACGCGCTCGCCGCAGCCGGCGGCGAAGCAAAAGGTGCGACGGCCTATGTCACTCTCGAGCCCTGTTCGCATCACGGCAAGACGCCACCTTGCAGCGATGCGCTGATCGCGGCCGGCGTCGCCGAAGTCGTCGTTGCCATGCAGGATCCGTTTGCAAAAGTTGCCGGCTCGGGACTTAAAGCGCTGCAAAAAGCGGGAGTCGCCGTACGCATCGGCCACATGGCCACTGAAGCCGCGAAACTCAATGAAGGTTTCATCAGCCGTGTCGCACGCGGCCGCCCGTTCGTCAGGCTGAAAATGGCGGCGAGCCTCGACGGGTGCACCGCGATGTCGGACGGGCAGAGCCAATGGATTACCGGCGCTGAAAGCCGCGCGGACGTGCAACGTTTGCGTGCCGCATCGGGCGCCGTCATGACCGGTGTCGGCACGGTGATGGCCGATGATCCATCCCTGACCGTTAGCGACAAGTCCTTGACCGACCTGCAGCCCTTGCGCGTGATAGTCGACAGCCGCCTGCGCATGCCGACGTCGGCCTGCATGCTGGCTCTCCCCGGGCGGACGGCCATTTTTTGTATCGATGACAGCCGCCGCCAGGTCCTGGAAACAGCGGGCGCTACCGTACACAAATGCACGGCCAGCGACGGCAGGGTGGATCTGGCCGCCGTCCTCCGGGACCTCGCCAAATGGCAGATCAACGACGTACTGGTCGAAGCAGGCAGGCATCTCGGCGGTTCGCTGCTCGGCGCCGGCCTCGTGGACGAAATCGTCATCTACCAGGCGCCGCACATCATGGGCAGCGAGACCCGCGGCATGTTCCTGACACCGCAGTGGCAAAAGCTCGAACAGCGGCTCGATCTCGATATCATCGATGTGCGCAAGTTCGGCCGCGATACCCGCATAATTGCGCGACCCGTTCGCATAAACTGAGTTCCGCACGGCCAGGATTTCCAGAGCATGTTCACAGGTATCGTCAGGAGCTTGGGTACGATCGCGCGCATCGAGCCTCGCGGCGGCGATTTGCGGCTTGTGATCGACGCGCCGGGCATCGACTGGGCCAAGCACCGGACAGGCGACAGCCTGTGCGTCAACGGCGTCTGCCTGACGGTGGTCGCCGTTGAGCGGAACGGGTTCGCAACCGACATCTCGCGCGAGACCCTGCGGGTCACTGCCATGGCCGGTCTGGCGCCGCGAGACAGGGTGAATATCGAACCGGCGCTGGCGCTTGGCGAGCGGCTCGACGGACACCTGGTCAGCGGCCACGTCGACTGTGTCGGCGAGGTTCGTACCATCACCAGGGATGCGCGCTCGTTGCGGCTAACGATCGAAATTCCGCCGGAGTACGCACGCTACATGGCGCGCAAGGGCTCGGTCTGCGTCGATGGCGTGAGCCTTACCATTAACGCGGTATCGGATGGGACCGTCGAGCTGAATATCATTCCACATACTGTCGAATCGACCATTATTGGCGGGTATGCGGCCGGCACAAAGGTTAATATTGAGGTCGACCTCGTGGCCCGGTACATCGAGAGACTGCTGTCGAAGGGCGAGGGCAATGACATCTCGATGGAACTCCTGAGAGAACATGGACATGCGAAATAAAACCGTCACACACGCCGATGCAGGCAAGTCTCCCTTCAGCAGCATCGACGAAATCATCGCCGACATACGCGACGGCAAAATGGTCATCATGGTTGACGACGAGGACCGCGAGAACGAAGGCGACCTGCTGATGGCGGCAGAAAAGGTGCGGCCGGAGGACATCAACTACATGGCGCACAACGGGCGCGGGCTCATCTGCCTGACCATGACCCGCGAGCGCTGCGCGCAATTGCGGCTGCCGCTCATGGTCGATGCCACCGACCAGCGCCACGCTACCAATTTCACGGTTTCCATCGAGGCCGCCGAAGGAATCACCACCGGGATTTCGGCACACGATCGCGCGCGGACGGTGCGCGTGGCGGTCGCGCCTAACGCAAAGCCGGAAGACCTGAGTCAGCCAGGGCATATCTTTCCCGTAATGGCGCAACCCGGCGGCGTACTGACGCGGGCCGGGCACACGGAGGCGGGCTGCGATCTCGCGCGCCTGGCCGGGCTCGAACCGGCCGCGACCATCGTGGAAATCCTGAACGAGGACGGCAGCATGGCGCGCCGCCCGGACCTCGAGCGCTTTTCCGCGAGGCACGGCATCCGCATGGGCACCATCGCCGACCTGATTCATTACCGGCTGGAGAAAGAGACCTACGTCGAGAGGATTTCGGAGCAGCCGGTACAAACGGCGCACGGTCCCTTCACCCTGTACTGCTATGACGATCGCGTGAATCAGACCGTACACATTGCATTGGTAAAAGGCGATGTCCGGTCGGTCGATACGCCGCTGGTTCGCGTGCACATACAGAATACGCTCGGTGACGTCATCGGCGTGCAGAGCCGCAGTCTCGGCTGGCCGATCGACAATGCCATCCGGCGCATTGCGCAGGAGGAAGCCGGCGTACTGGTGGTGCTGCGACAGAAGGAATCCGTACGCGACCTGATGGACGCGGTCGAGGCGCTGACCCGGGATGGCGATGAATTGTGGACACGCCGCAGCGGCGCATCGGTATTGCGCACCTACGGCGTCGGCGCGCAGATCCTGCGCGACCTGGGCGTGCACCGTATGCGCGTATTGTCAGCACCGAAACACCTGTATGGTATCTCCGGCTTCGGCCTGGAGATCACCGATTACGTGGAGAAATAGCGGGGCGACATGGACAAGATCAAGACCATTGAAGGTGACCTGCTGGCGCGCGATGCGCACTTCGTGATCGTGGCCTCGCGCTTCAACGATTTCATCGTGGATTCGCTGCTCAGGGGCGCGGTATCGTGCCTGCGCCGGCACGGTGCAAGCGATGCGCACATCGAGATCGTCAGGGTGCCCGGCGCCTACGAGATGCCACTGGCCGTCGACAAGGTCGCGGCGTCACGACGTGCCGATGGCATCATCGCGCTCGGTGCCGTGATCCGCGGCGCCACGCCGCATTTCGATTTTGTCGCCGGGGAATGTACCCGCGGAGTGGCAGCGGCGGCGACGCGGCACGGTGTGCCGGTAGGCCTTGGCGTGCTGACCGTGGATACCATCGAGCAGGCCATCGAAAGGGCCGGAACCAAGGCCGGC
>JAKEGN010000032.1 GCA_022615525.1 Woeseiaceae bacterium | reverse complement strand
TATCTTTTTGTCTTTCTCACGCCAGAGCCCTGTCAACCAGCGATGAAACCGGCTGCGAAAATCGCGGTCGGCGGAATAGTCCCCCGCGATCATCCATTGCTCTACAGGTCGCCTGGCCACTTCAATGATTACTCGATCAAAGTCGCCGCACATCATGTCCCAGAACTTGGTGGGACCGGTCGGATAGACAATGGTGACGTCCAGTATGGCGTCGAACATGCTGCCCATCGACGACAACGCCAGGGCGATCCCGCCCGCTCGCGGAGGCAGAAGATGCGTGAAAGGTGAATTTCGTTTGGCGCGCTTCTCGGCAGTCGACCGTGTGCCTTCGATGAAGTTGATTACTGAGGTAGGCGTATCGCGAAACTTCTCACAGGCAATCCGGGTGGCTTCCAGATCCTCGCCCTTCTTCTCCGGGTGTTTCGCCAGGTACGATTTCGAGTGGCGTTTCATGAAAGGCATGTCCATTGCCCACCATGCGACGCCAAGCAGCGGAAACCAGACGAGTTGCTGCTTGATGAAGAACTTGAGGAACGGGATGCGGCGATTGAACACGGTCTGAAGTGCCACGATGTCGGTCCAGGTCTGGTGGTTGACGAGAATCAGGTACCACCCGTTGGGACTGAGGTCGTCCATGCCGCTGACCTCCCACTGCGTCGAGTTGCCGACCGACAGGATCCTGGCGTTCAGTGCAACCCAGTTCTCACCCATTGCCATGATCCAGCGGGTCATCAGCCGGCGAAACCGGCGCTCCGGCACCAGCAACTTGCAGATGGCGAAAATAATGAGAGGCACAAACCAGAACATGGTGTTGATGGTGATCACGCCAAACGTGACAAGACCCTGGATTTGCCTGGAAACCTTTCGTATCAATTGCTTGCCATTTGTGCTCGGCCCCGAAGGGGCACATTCTAGCCCGATTCCGCAAAGGAAATTCCGCCCCGGCCTTGTCCCCTGAGACTGCGCCGCCTGCTGAAGGCAGGGTGCCGCTGAACGCCGTACCCGCTACAATGCATTCTCCCGCAGCAGACTTACGTCAACGAAGATGATCACACTGACTATCAACGGCAAGTCGCAGGAGTTTGACGTCGACCCGGCGACCCCGATTCTCTGGGTCCTGCGCGAACAGGCAGGGCTGACAGGCACCAAGTACGGATGCGGAATCGCGATGTGCGGCGCCTGTACGGTGCACCTGAACGGAATGCCGATACGTTCCTGTGTCACGCCCGTGCAGGCGGCAGCCGGACAGGAAATCACGACGATCGAGGGTATCGGTAACGCAGCGACCGGCCTGCATCCTGTGCAACAGGCATGGATTGCCGAGCAGGTTCCGCAATGCGGATACTGTCAGTCCGGGCAGATCATGGCTGCCGTGGCATTGTTGCACACCAACCCGGCGCCGACCGACGCGGATATCGATACGGCAATGAGCGGGAACATCTGCCGCTGCGGAACCTATCCGCGAATTCGCAAAGGCATCAAGGTTGCAGCGGCCGCGATGGCTGCCCAGCGCGGCGGTGCGAACAATGGGTAAATGGACCAGGCGGGCATTCATTACGACCGGCGTTCTGGCCGGGGGCGTACTGGTCATCGGCGTTGCCATTCGTCCCGGAAACCGGAGTTCCAGGGTTGCCGGCCTGGTTGCCGGAGAAAACGAAACACTGATCAATATCTGGCTCAAGCTGGGTGCAGACAACAGGGTCACGGCAATCATTCCGCACGCGGAGATGGGCCAGGGCGTGCACACGACCCTGGCCATGATGCTTGCTGACGAGCTGGATGCCGATTGGTCCCAGGTGAGCATGCTCGAAGCGCCGGCCCACCCCGAGTATGCGAACTACGCCATGGCTCGCGCTTACACGCTCGGTGACCGGCAGTTTCCCGCGTGGTTGCTGCCAACGGTTGACGGTTTCTTCCTGCAGGCCACGAAAATGATGAGCCTGCAGATCACCGGCGGAAGCACCTCGACATGGACGACCGGCCAGCACGCGATGCGCATTGCGGGCGCCGCGGCAAAAGCCGTCTTGCTGCAGGCGGCGGCGGACAGCTGGGGCGTCGCCGCAGACGAATTGCGTGCGAAAGACAGCCATATTCATCATGACGCCAGCGGCCGTCGCGCGCCTTTCGCGGAGTTCGCATCGCACGCGGCCGAACTGAAGGCACCTGTCACACCGCGGCTGAAAAATCCGGATCAATTCACGATCATGGGTACCGACGTGCGGAAGTTCGACATCCCCGCAAAGGTGGACGGCAGCGCCGTGTTCGGCATGGACGCAAAGGTGCGCGGAATGAAATACGCAAGCGTCAGGGCCGCACCGGTATTCGGCACGCGTGTCGACTCTGTCGATTCCGAATCGATTCAGGGCATGCCGGGCATCAGGAAAGTGGTCAATCTGGGCGATGCGGTCGCCGTCATCGCCGACAGTTACTGGCAGGCCAGTCGGGCGTTGCAGCAACTGCCTGTGCAATTTACGCGAAGTGCCGATGACAACCGGGACCAGGCGGATATCTTCAGGCAGTTTGCCAGCGACCTCGATGCAGCGACTGCGAACGGCAAGGAGCAGACCGACCTTCGCAAGGGCGATGCCAGGGCCGTGCTGGCGAACGCCGGTCGAATCGTGGATGCCGAGTACCGTGTGCCCTACCTGGCGCACGCGACCATGGAACCGATGAACTGCACGGCCTGGGTTCACGACGGATTGTGCGAATTATGGCTCGGGACACAGAATCCCCTCGGCTTCGCTGCGGAAGTCGCAAAAGCGATCGACTTCGACAGCGACAAAGTCCTGGTGCACAACCAGTACCTGGGCGGCGGTTTCGGCCGGCGGGCATTTTCAGATTACGCCATCCAGGCGGCCCGTCTCGCACTGGAGTCGCCCTATCCGGTGAAACTCATCTGGTCGCGCGAGGAAGACATGCGTCACGACCATTATCGCCAGGCGAGCATCAGCCGCTTCAGGGCCGCGCTCGATGCAGAAGGCAAACCGACAGCCTGGGAAAATCAATTCACGGAGAAGCACGATCCGGTAGAAGCGCCGTACATCCCCTACGGAATCGACAATCAGTACATTCATTTTACGGAGAGCAATACGCACGTGCCCTGGGGTTTCTGGCGCAGCGTCGATCATTCATTGCACGCGTTTTTCACGGAATCCTTCATTGATGAGCTGGCAGTTGCGGCCGGCAAGGATCCGTACCTGTATCGACGCGACCTGCTCGCCGAAGCGGGCCGCTTCCGCGACGTGCTCGATCTCGCGGCTGCCAAATCCGACTGGGAAAGACCGCTGCCCGAGAACTGGGGCCGCGGCATCGCAATCCACAAGTCTTTCGGCACCATCGTAGCCCAGGTGGTGGAGGTCGAAGTGCTGGATGGCAAAGCGCAGGCACGGCGTGTCATCTGTGCCGTCGACGCGGGCTTTGCAGTTCATCCGGACGGCATCCGGGCGCAAATGGAGAGCGGCATAGCCTACGGCCTGACGGCCGCATTGTACGGCGACATTTCCATTCGTCAGGGAGCTGTCGTGCAGGGCAATTTCAACGACTACCAGATGCTGCGCATGAACGAGGCGCCGGCCATACAGACTTACATCATCAACAGCGGAGAGTCCCTGGGCGGCGCCGGCGAGCCGGGTACCCCGGCTATCGCGCCGGCCCTGGCCAACGCCATCTTCGACGCAACCGGCTATCGAATTCGCGAGCTGCCGGTCAAGCTGCACGACCTGCGCAGCAAGAGCAACCTGGAAACGAAAGACGTGGCATGACCCGGCGACGACCGGCGGCCTGCGGTTTGCGGCCGCTCAATCCCTGCGGCTGGTGACCTCCAGCAGGTGATAGCCGAACTCGGTCTTGACCGGCCCCTGCACGGTGCTGATTTCGGCGCTGAACACGACCTTGTCGAACTCACGAACCATCATTCCCGGACCGAATTCTCCGAGGTCCCCGCCCTGGCTGCCCGACGGACAGGAAGAATATTGCCTGGCCAGGTCTGCAAAATCGGCTCCGCCTTCGATTTCTTTCTTCAACGCCTCGCACTGACTCCTGGTGTCAACGAGTATGTGTCTTGCGGTCGCGCGCGTCATGAGTCCCCCTTCCGGCTGGTCGTAATCGGCGTACATTGACCGCAATTTTGCGGCACAATTGGGAGTAAATTCCACCTTCGAAGAATTTGACTCTTGGCCACGCCTTTGACGCCGGAAACACAGTATGACGTTGCCTGCCTCCTTGCCATCGCCGCGCGCAGTGACGGCAGCATTGCAACGCAGGAAACCGAACGACTGGTATCGGCGCTGCAACGGGGATTCTCGCTGAAGGGAGCTGCGGCGCTCGAGCTCGTCGTTCGCGCACTCGATGATGCATCGGAGTTGCAGGATGCCTCGACTTTGCTGAGGAATCTGCAGCGTGCGCTCAATGACAGTCAAAAGGAAAGCCTGATGGTCATGCTGCTCGAAGTCGTTGCGGCGGACGGTATAAAGGACGCGCGCGAGATCGGAGTGCTGGATGAAGCCATTGCAGGGCTGAAAATTACCGACAATTCGATGGATCGCGCCTACCGCAGTTATTTTGCACGAAAGCAATCGGCATCTTCATGAGCAGCGACAACGGGTCAGTCCCCTGGATTTTGTGGCCATTCCATGCAGTCTGGCGACTACTGACGCTGATTCTGGAAATCACCGGCAGGATAATCTGCGCGATACTGGGGCTCGTGCTGATGGCTGCCGGCGTCGCAATAAGCTTGAGCATCGTCGCAGCACCTATAGGTATCCCGATGGCCGTGTTCGGATTCCTGCTGCTCATACGCGCGCTGTTCTGAGATCGCCATGTCTGTATCACGGCTGAAGTACATCACGCGGATCGGTGTGGAACAGATGGGCGAACTGGCCGACAGCCTCAGCAATCCCGCGGTGCTGCGCCTCGAAAACCTCGACACCGACATTGCGCCGCCTGCCACCGCGGTCGCCGCGACCCGGCACGCTGCCGGTATGGACGAAGCGAACAGCTACCTTCCTTTCCTGGGCATGGATACCCTCCGGCAGGCCGCCTGCCGACTGGTCGGACGCCAGGCCCGCCAGGACTACGACTGGAAAACAGAATGCATCATCAGTGCCGGCGGCTTGTCCGGCGTGCTGAACGTACTGCTGGCGACTCTGGAGCCGGGCGACGAGGTCCTGATGACGGACCCGACCTACGTCGGGCTGATCAACCGCGTGCGGCTTGCCGGCGGCGTGCCGCGCTACGTTCCACTGCTCCCGTCCCCGTCCGGATGGCGCCTGGACCTGGACGCACTGTCGCGCATCGATCCCGTGCCGGTGACCGCCGCGCTCCTGATGAGCCCGTCGATGCCGACCGGCGCGGTGTTTACGGAGTCGGAATGGCAGGCCCTCACCCGTTTTTGCGAAATGGCCGACTGCTGGCTCATCAATAACTCGGCAATGGAGCGTCTGCTGTTCGACGGCAGGACCGTCATACATCCCGCGTCGTTCAGGGGCATGCGGGAAAGAGTCATCACGGTCGGTTCCGCATCCAAGGAATACCGCATGATCGGCTGGCGGGTCGGCTGGATCATCGGCCCGGCATCCATTATCGCGGATGTCGCCCGAGTCAGCATAAGCAACGTCGTCTGTCAGACCGGGATTGCCATGCAGGCCGTTGCAATCGCGATTGACGATCCGAACGACGGTATTGGCGACAGCGTGATCGAATTGCAGGCACGCCGCGACCTGTTGCTCGGCGAGTTGCGTGAATTCCACGTTATCCCGCCGCATGGCGGCTGGTCGTTTCTCATCGACGTTTCTCCCCACGGTATCGATGGCGCGACCGCATCCCGCAAGCTGTTGCAGGCCGCGGATATTGCGGCGACTGCCATGGTCAACTGGGGCAGCGAAAATTGCTCGAAATACCTGCGTATCGTGTACTCGAATGAATCCCTGTCCAGGCTGAGCGGCATCGGCGAACGATTCCGGCGAGCGTTGTCATAGTCCTTGCAGGGAGGTTGGAAACGGGGGAATGCGCAGATGACGGAGCGTTACACGGCCAGACGTGCACTGGAGTCGGTTGCGAAATCCGATGACGGCGAATACACAGTATTGCTCGAGCATGGCAGCATGCAGCTCGGCTGTTACAAGCCGCAACGGATCGACAGGCAAAACCCTCACGATCGTGACGAAATCTATGTCATCCAGTCAGGTCGTGGTTACTTTTTTCTGAACGGGGCCCGGCAGCCATTCGAGCCCGGCGAAGCATTGTTCGTGCCCGCCGGGGTCGCTCATCGTTTCGAGGATTTCAGCGACGACTTCAGCGCATGGGTGATTTTCTACGGTCCCCCGGGAGGAGAGAAATGAACAGGGCATGGATCTCGTGGCAAAAATGCCTCCGGGGCGCGTCCCTGGCGGCATTCTTCTTGTTTGGAGGCGCAGCGGCGTCCGGAGCTGAGATCGGCGACGTGAGCTGGCTCAGCGGATGCTGGGCCAGCGACGGCGCGGAGCCTGGCTCCGGAGAACAATGGACCATGCCCGCCGGCGGCTCGATGTTCGCCGTGAGTCGTACGGTGCGCGGGGGCAAGACAACGGCTTTCGAGTTCCTGCGAATCATCGAGACGGAAGATGGGGGCCTCCTCTACATCGCGCTGCCGTCCGGTCAGACCCTGACCACTTTTGTCATGATCTCGATCTCGCCGGACGAGGTCGTGTTCGAGAATCCGGATCATGATTTTCCGCAGCGGGTCGCGTACCGACGCGCAGCCGGTCAGCTGGTTGGCCGAATCGAGGGCACGATCAACGGCCAGGACCGCCGCATCGAGTTTCCGATGACCGCCGTCGACTGCACATCGAGCGTCCACGGGAAATGAAGCACGCTGCACTGTTGGTGGTCGCGACCGTGCTGGTCGCGGGCGCATTCCTGCTCGATCCGATTGCACAGGACCCCGCCTATCACCTGTTTGCCGACAGCCGCCGGATCTTCGGTGTCACGAACTTCTGGAATGTCGTTTCGAACCTGCCGTTCCTGCTGGCCGGCATCGGCGGACTGCGATACCTGTCGACGAGCCAGGCCCGCGATGAGCTGCAATCATTGGTCCCTGCCTACCGCCTTCTTTTCGCGGGTGTGTTGTTGACCGCATTCGGTTCCGCCTGGTACCACTCCGCGCCTGGCAACGATGCCATGGTGTGGGACAGGCTGCCGATGACTCTGGTTTTCGCAAGCCTGTTGTCGATAGTGATCGCAGAACATGTCAGCCTGTCGATCGGGCGGCAGATCCTGCTGCCGCTCCTGCTGGCGGGCGTGGGATCTGTGGTCTACTGGTCGGTCACGGAAAGCAACGGTGCCGGTGACCTGCGTCCGTACATGCTGGTGCAGTTTCTGCCGATGTTGCTGATCCCGCTCATCCTGCTTTTGTTCCTGTCCCGTTTCAATCGTGCACGGGTTTTCTGGGGCATGATTGTCATCTATGCCACGGCAAAAGCGGTTGAGGAACTGGATTCGCGGATTTACATGGCGGGTCAATTGATCAGCGGACATTCGATCAAGCATCTGGTTGCCGGTCTTGCGCCCCTGTTGCTGCTTCGCGAGCTGAAAGCCGGGAGCGGGAAGCAACCCGCCAACATTCGATTGGGTCATGAGCATTGAGTTCGAAGGACATTGTCACTGTTCCGCAATCGGCTACCGGTTTCGCACGCGCGTCGATCCATCGGAGTGGACGATACGTGCATGCGATTGTTCGTTCTGCCGTATGCACGATGTACTCAGCACGTCCGGAGCGATGGCGGAAATCGAGTTCTTCGCGCAAGTTCCGGAGCGGATGAGGCGTTACCGATTCGGCCTGCAAACGGCTGATTTCCTGCTGTGCAGCAATTGCGGGGTTTACATTGGTGCGGTCATGACAGGAGACCAGGGTACTTTCGGTATCGTCAACCTCCGTGCACTCGCAGCGCCGCTGGAAAACATGGCGCCCGTCGTCGCAGTCAGCTACGCAGGCGAGGACAGGGACTCCCGAATTACACGACGCGAGCAACGTTGGGCAAAAGCGCGGTTCGCGGCATAAGCTGTCAGCGTCTCGCCGTCGGGGGCCCTTGTGCCCGGACTGTCCCCGCAGTCGTCCAGATGACCTCCGTTATCTCCCTGAGACCGCGTTCGAGGAACTTCGGCGGGCTGTTCCGGAGATCGTCTTTCTCGGAAATGCGCTCGAGTAACGGCCAGTACTCCCGTACTTCATCCGCCATGACGGCGAAAGGCGGGCCGTCGACGATCGCCTGGTCGTACTCGAGCGTGATCAGGAGGCGGGTTGCGCCCGGTCGCAAAAGGCAATCAGTGTGCCGGGCATAGCTACGCCGGTCGCCGGGCGGAAGTGCAACGAGCGCCCCCCGATCGTAGATTGCATCGAAAGACTGCCCGCGAAAAGAAAAATAGTCGCCGCAATAAATCCTGATGTTACGGTCGACTGCCATATAGACACGAAAATCGTCGTCGTGAAAATCCGAGTATCGAAGGCCACGGTCCGAAAAAAAAGCCTCGGCTGCGAGTGGAGACAGTTCAACCCCGGTAACCTCGAGCCCGCGGCTTTCCAGCCATGCAAGATCCGGTGTCTTGCCGCAAAGCGGGACCAGCACCTTGCTGCCCTGCGGCAAGTCGGGCCAGTACTTCCTCAGGCTGGAACTGCCTCCGGCTTCGTGCCAACCGGTGCGTCCCTGTTCCCAGCGCGCGAGCCAGTCCTCGGTCATTGCGGGAAACTCAGCGCAGGAACGGCATTCTGTCCGACAGACCGTCGTCGAGCCCGGCGACCCGTCCGGCCGGAATCAAAGCAAGTGCAATCAGAATGACAAGCCAGATCACGTCATGATTCGACGCGGCAAGAAACGGCTCGCCTTTTGCAAACCAGAAGTTTGCAACCAGGAATGCACCGGCGAACGCCGCGTAACGCGTGGCGAGACCAACGATGAGCGCCAGCCCGATCAGCAATTCACCCCACGCAACCATCGCCGCGAAAATGCCGCTGTTCGGCAACACTACCCCTTCGATGAACGGGCGATAAAACGGGAAACTCGATTCCAGCCTCGACGTCAGGAACCCGGTCATACCGTTTGCAAAGTCTCCGCCGCTTATCTTCCCTATACCGTGCCAGGCGAAAAAGATGCCGGTATAAATGCGCAGCAACGCGATCGGCCAAAGTTGAATTCGCTTCCGCGACCTGTAGTCGATGCGATCAACCATTTCATGCCCTCCGTCGGGTAAATCTATGTTAGCACTGCGATGCCGGAGTTGCTGCGAAACCCGTTTCGTCGGTCTCCCGTGTTTACGGACGCCGTCCGCAGGCGTTACTATCGCGGGCTGCGCCGATCGTCGGCGGAGTCTCTCGCGACCGCAGTTTTCGCGGTCATTTTATTGATCATATTTCGAAGAGCCAGGACTCATGACCAGCGCTGTATTAATGGATGGCAAAGCCAAAGCAGCACAGTTGGCGGCAGTCATAACCGCGGACGCCGCTGCACTGTACTCGTCAAGTGGCGTGCGACCGGGCCTTGCTGTCGTAATCGTCGGTGAGGATCCGGCGAGTCAGGTTTACGTGCGGAACAAGAAGCGGACCGCCGAAAGCTGCGGCTTTCACTCCGTTCAGCACACGCTTGCCGCGGAAACTTCCCAGCAGGAGCTCTTGCGCCTGATAGAGAGCCTGAACAACGATACTGGCATACACGGCATCCTCGTGCAGCTGCCATTGCCAAAGCACCTCGATGAGCTCGCTGTGACGCAGTCGATCGTGCCGGAGAAGGACGTTGACGGTTTTCATTTTCAGAACATCGGAAAGCTGGCGGCCGGACACGCGGCAGATACTTTCGTGCCCTGCACTCCGGCCGGATGTATGCGACTCATCGCTGATCAGCTCGGCAGCGACCTGTCCGGACTCAATGCGGCCATCATCGGGCGATCGAACATCGTCGGCAAACCGATGGCGAGCCTGTTGCTGCAGGCGAATGCCACGGTCACTATTTGTCACAGCCGCACCCGGGACCTGCCCGGTATTGCGCGTCGCGCCGATATACTGGTTGCGGCAATCGGCCGGCCGAACATGGTTCAGGGAGACTGGATCAAACCCGGCGCTGTAGTGGTCGATGTTGGCATCAATCGCATCGATGTCGACGTCGACGGTGAACGCAAGTCCATGCTGACCGGCGATGTCGACTTTGCTTCTGCCGTGCGCGTGGCCAAGGCCATTACCCCGGTACCCGGTGGAGTCGGTCCCATGACCATCATGATGCTGATGTCGAACACCCTGACGTCGGCGCGGCTTGCTGCCAGTCGCCGCTGATACGGGACGCCGAGCTTGCGCGCCAAGGGCGAAGCATTCCGCACCATCTGGCAAAAACCCGGAGACCCCCTGGTTGTGCAGATCATCGACCAGCGGATGTTGCCGCACGAGTACGTCGTCCGGGATCTGAGATCGTGGCAGGACGGCGCGCATGCCATCAGCGAGATGCTCGTTCGCGGCGCACCGCTCATCGGCGCGACGGCCGCCTGGAGCCTCTACCTCGCGGCTGCCGCAGGACGATGCGCCGGCAATGCGCAGCGCGAGGTGCAACTCGCCGCCGACAGCCTACGCAAGACGCGACCGACGGCTGTCAATCTGCGCTGGGCCATCGATCGCGTGCTTGCGGTTGCGCGAGCCAGTGACGAACAGCATCTCGTCGCGACACTGGAGCGTGAGGCCAGTGCGATTTGTGACGAAGACATCGAGATCTCGAAAGGCATTGGCCGTCACGGGCTGCCCCTGCTGGAGGAGATAGCCCTGCGCAAGGCAGGCGCTCCGGTCCAGGTGCTGACACACTGCAATGCCGGCTCACTCGCGACCATCAACTGGGGCACGGCAACGGCACCGATTTACTTCGCACACCAGAAAGGCATCGACATTCATGTCTGGGTCGACGAGACGCGGCCGCGAAACCAGGGGTCGCAGCTGACTGCCTGGGAGCTGGCTGAGAACGGCGTGCCGCACACGGTCATCGTCGACAACACCGGCGGCCACCTGATGCAGCACGGTATGGTCGATATCTGCATCACCGGAACCGATAGAACGACGCGCAGCGGCGACGTGGCGAACAAGATCGGCACCTACCTGAAGGCACTTGCCGCCCATGACAACAACGTGCCGTTTTACGTGGCGCTGCCGTCCACAACCATAGACTGGACGATATCCGACGGGATTCGGGATATCCCGATCGAGGAGCGCGATCCGCGCGAGGTATCGCAGGTATTCGGTCTCACCAGGGAGGGAACCGGTACGGTACAGACGATTGCCAGCGGAACACCGGTGCTGAATTATGCATTCGACGTCACGCCTGCACGTTTGATCACCGGCCTGATCACCGAATGCGGCATATGCGAAGCGAGCGAATCCGGACTTGCCCGGCTCTTCCCGGAACGGGCAGTACGCAAGTGACCATCGATGAGGGCTACACGAAGTTCGAATGCGACTGGACCGAGTGTGAGCTGCCAAAGTTCAGAGAAACGGACGAGTTGTGCCGGTGGCGACGACCGTTGCACGATGCCGGTCTCATCGGGATTTACGCGGATGCCGGGATAGGCTTCGGCAACATCAGCATGCGCATCGGCAGCGGACCGGAGTTCCTCATCAGCGGGACTCAGACCGGGCACCTGCGAGACGTCGGACCGCAGCACTTTTCCCTGGTGACAAATGCGGATCCGGAGCGTAATCGCGTCAGCTGTCGAGGTCCGGTACAGGCTTCCTCGGAGTCCATGACGCACGCGGCCCTCTATCAAACCGACAGCTCGATCATGGCCGTCGTACACGTGCACAGCAAACTGCTATGGAATGGGCTGGCGGGCCTGATTCCCACCACGGACCCGGCGGTCGCTTACGGTACCCCGGAAATGGCCAGGGAGTTCGCACGATTGTGGCGCGAGTCGGACTTTCGAACGACCGGTATCGCGGTCATGGGCGGGCATGAGGAAGGCCTCGTCAGTATTGGCGAAACCATGGCCGTGGCCGCGACGAAGATACTCGAGTTGCAGGAGCGACTACCGTAAGCGGTACGGTTTCAGCCCTTTTCGTTTGCCACGGATATCGGGTCGAGCCTGAAGCGAAAGATGCGGCAGGTTTTCAGGTTCGATTTGCTTTCGCCGGGTTTGAGCGGTTCGAAAGTCGACGCGCGGATTGCCTCCAGGGCAGGCTTATCGAAGATCCGGTGCGAACTGCTGCGCACACCAGGCCGTATAATCTGCCCTTTCGCGTTCACGGTAAAACAGATCGTCGCTTCACCTTCCATGCGATCCCGTCGGGCGACGTATGGATACTTCGGGAATGCGGTGATTGAGGGAGTTCGTTCGCGCTGCGTATCCGACAGATAGGTACCCCCCGGCGCTGACTCTTCCTCCGCCAATCCGGCAAACGGCAGCAGCAGCCCGGTGACCACCACCGCCGACAGGGCCCGCGGCATTTCAGCGATTCTTGTCATTTCCCTTTCTGGCACCGCCCTGCCGGTCATCGATCTCGACGGCCGGGGCGACCGGGTACACAGCGTCCATATAGATGGCCCGAGCGACCTTGACGGTGCGTGCTTCCGGGTTCAGTGACTCCGCACGCTTGAGATCCTGGTCCGCTTTCTCGTACTCCTTGAGTTCCAGGTAAATCACGGCCCGGTTGTTATATCCGCGCCAGTGATTCGGATTTCGTTCGAGCAAGGTATCGCAGTATTTCATTGCGGTATCCAGCTGACGCAGCCTGATGTAGCCTGCGCAGAGATTCGAAAGCGCCGCTTCCTCCTCGCGTGCACCCTGTGCAAGCTTCTGGCCTTCGAGCGTGAGCATTACGCCTTGTTCATCGTTTCCGGCAAGCAGTGCCTGGGCGCCATCGTAGAGCGCCGGGTTCCGTTGCCCGATAGTCATCACCGAATTGGTCGTCGTTTTGGTGCTCTCCGGACTTTGTGCCAATGCGGCAGGCCCCAGCACCATGGCGAGCAGAAGCAAAGCAAGACTTTTCAATTTGATCACCTCCGGATCCTGCGCGGGTTCACGACAGCCCCTGCAAGAGCTTGCCCGATGGCGGCCGAAGCGGCGCAAGACCAAGCCCTGGTTGATACCTCTCAGACCAGATTCTGGCGGAAAAATTCAATCGTCCTCCGCCAGGCAAGCTCTGCGGCCGCCCGGTCGTAGCGAGGCGTAGTATCGTTATGAAATCCGTGGTTTGTATCCTCGTAGGTGTATTCCGTATAGCTCTTGCCGGCAGCATCGAGTGCCGCCCGATAGGCTGGCCAGCCTGCGTTGATACGCTCATCCAGGCCGGCGTGATGAATCAGCAACGGTGCATTGATTGACGGCACGTCTTCGGCGGTCGGCTGCCCACCGTAAAACGGTACTGCCGCCGCGAGGTCGGCGACCTTGACGGCCAGGGCGTTCGCCATCCAGCCGCCAAAGCAGAAGCCGACGCAACCGACTTTTCCCGTGCACCGTTCGTTGCCCTGCAGGAAACGAACCGCGGCAATGAAATCATTCAGCATTTCGACATTGTTGAGTTTCTGTTGCAACGCCCGGCCCTCATCGTCATTTCCCGGGTAGCCACCGAGCGGCGTGAGGGCATCCGGTGCGAATGCAATGAACCCGGCGACCGCGACGCGGCGCGCGACGTCCTCGATGTAGGGATTCAGGCCACGATTCTCGTGAATAACGATCACGCCCGGCAACCTGCCATCGGCACGGGCGGGTACTGCCAGGTAGCCGCGCATCCGGCCGCCTCCCTCGGGCGAGTCGTATTCCCGATAGCTGAGCTCGATCGAGTCGTCGTCCGGTGAGACCTGCTGTGCGAGTGCGTAGTTCGGGCTGAGCAGTTCCAGTAACGTCGTGGCCGACAATCCAGTCGCGGATACGGCTGTGGCGCGATCCAGGAACTCGCGCCGGCTTATTCGGCCGTGCACGTATCCATCGAAGAGGCTGAGAATTTTCGGATCAAAGTGCGGATTGCTGTTCATGTTACC
>JAKEGN010000211.1 GCA_022615525.1 Woeseiaceae bacterium | reverse complement strand
GCCAGGCGCTTTGCCGACTTCGTCGCGCCCGTTCCCGGCGTCAGGATGTCTCCGGGATAGGTCGGCATGTCCATGACCGAGCCGCGCTGTACGCCGCTTTCGTGTTTGTAGGGTCCGGCCGGGTACACGTCACCCTTACCATAACCGTCGTCCGCCGGATCGGAATAGATGATCGTACCGATAGCGCCTTTCTCGCCAGCAAGTTTCGGTTTGATGCCACGCCATGACTTGCCGTACTTCGCAATTGCGATCTTGCCGGTGACGTCGATGCCGTGCCGCTCGAGGATCTCGTAGTCCTCGGGTATGCCGTAATTGACAAAAACGAGTTCGCCTTCGACTTCGCCGTCGATGGAATAGGCGTTGTAGGGAGGCAGCAGTTCCTCGCGGATCGCCGTGCTGGGATCGGATTCGAGCGTGTCCTCGGTCAGCGAGGCCCGGAAACTGCCCGGCGCGAGCAATTCGAGTTCGCGGGTCTTCGGCACAGGCAGCACGATCTGGTACTCGGCTATTTCGACCTCGTAGCCCCACGACCGGAAAAGCCCGGCTATGAACTCCGCATTCTCCTTGCCGTAGGCGGAACCGACGTGATGCGGCCGGGCACTCAGGCGGCGCAGCCAGGCATCCATTTCACCGGCATCGATCTTTTCGTCGTAGCGGTTTTCGATGTCCTGCTGCTGTTCCGTTACCGAAGATTCCGTGACGGTATCGGCAGCAGCGAATGCTGCAATGAACAGCAATAAGAAAACACAGGCAAGGTTGCGCATGGAACTCCCCGGTCGGTTCAGGATTCTGGTCTACTGTTTTGCGATCGCGGCACGAAACTCGCGCAAGGTTCCCTTGACTCTTGCAGCATGTTCGGCACCCATGCGCATCAGGAGTTTTTGTCCGCTGGATCGGCTCTCCAGGTCCACATCGGCATACAGGTACAGCACGTTCGGCCGCACCAGCGCCACTGGCTCTTCGGGTTCCGGCGTCTCCAGCAGGTGGTCGATTACCTCGACCAAGCGATCGTTGAAATAGCCTCTCGGATAACCGAGATTGATGTAGGCATCCTGGAACAGCGGGTAGAAGCGCCGGTAGGTGCCCACGACCTGCGTGATGTCCGCCGTTGTCACGACCTGCACCAGCGCGTCGTATCGCGCATAATTTTCCGGGCTCAGCGTGTACTCACCGCTCCCGTCCTGTCCGTCCACGGCGAATTCGCCCTCCAGCCGGCCGACGGGCCGGATTTTTTCCGCCACGTGCGCACGCGGCAGGCTGTCCACGGTAGCGACGATCTTCTCGATCAGCCCGGACTCGACCAGCAGCCTGCCGATGGCATCGCCATACAGTTCCGTGAGTTCCAGCCTGAAGTATTCGTCGCTCGCATCGAGCGGCGGCAGGGGCCGGAGTCCGGATTCGTCGACCGGTTCGCTGACTTCCGGCATCGGGTACAAGGGCCCGACGCGTTCTGCGGCTACGGGCTCCTGCACCTCCGGCTTCAGGTTTTCGGCTGCCGGCGGTTCCGGTTCTCTCGCCTGCCTGGCAAAGAACCACAGTGCGGCCGCCACGGCGAGCGCAAGCAGTACGGGTATCAGCCACTGCGATGATTCTCTGTTCATGCGCGTTACTCTTCGAAGTCGCGGATTGCGGGAGCGAATACGCTCGTACAGCCTGGCTGCCCGATTCTGTTTTTCACCGTATCGCCGCCTGTTATCCTGTCTCATCCTCAAGGTCGAATCCAGCGGAATTGCGAGAAACCCCAATGAACAAAACCGGCATTGCAAGGGTCCTGGTCCTGTCCGTTCTCGCCGCCTGCACGGCCGATACCGGTGCCCCGGAGGCAACAGTCGATATGGACCATGTCGCGCACGAATACCTTTTCCTCGAGCTGTCCATGGCCCTGCACGACGAGGCACACGTCGATGCCTATTTCGGCCCGGAGGACATCCGGTCCGAAGCAGAGAGTGCAAAGCTGTCGTTGGCGGAAATCGACCGCCGGGCCGCGCTGCTTGCGCAATTGCTCGCCGGCGCGCCCGTGGATCCAGGAAGGCTCGCCGGGCTGTTGCAACGCCTGCAGGCACTTCGTACCCGAATCCGGATGAACCAGGGGGAGACCCTGCCCTTCGACGAGGAATCCATGCTGCTTTTCGGTGCCGCAGCACCGGACCACGACGCCGCGCATTTCGCGGCGATCCTCACCGAGATCGATGCCCTCGTGCCGGGCGAAGGCAGCCTGCCGGAGCGCGTCGACCGCTTCCGCTCGAGCTTCGATATCCCGGCCGAGCGCCTGGCGGCGGTATTCGACGCGGCGATCGCCGAATGCCGCAAGCGCACCCTCGAACGCATCGAGCTGCCGCCTGGCGAATCCTTCACGCTCGAGTACGTCAGGGACAAACCCTGGTCCGGCTACAACTGGTACAAGGGCAACAGCCAGAGCCTCATTCAGATCAACACGGACCTGCCGACGTACATCAATCGCGCAGTCGACCTCGGCTGCCATGAAGGGTATCCGGGACACCACACATACAACGCGCTGATCGAGAAGAACCTCGTCATCGGCAAAGGCTGGCTCGAATACAGCCTGTATCCGCTATTCAGTGCGCAGTCGCTGATCGCCGAGGGCAGCGGCAACTACGGCATCGATCTCGCGTTCCCCGGCGTCGAGCGCATCGAGTTCGAGAAATCCGTGCTCTTCCCGCTGGCCGGGCTCGATCCGTCCGAAGCCGGCCGTTACTACGAGCTGCTGGCACTGCTCGCGAGGCTGGATTACGCCGGCAACGAAGCCGCGCGCGATTACCTGAACGGCGACATGACACGCGAGCAGGCGGCACAATGGCTGGTCGATTACCAGCTATCCTCGCCGGAGCGCGCCAGCCAGCGTACGCGCTTCTTCGATACTTACCGTTCCTACGTGATCAATTACAACCTGGGCAAGGACATGGTGAAGCAGTACATCGAGCGCGATGGCGCGAACCAGGATCAACGCTGGGAACGATTCGAGCATTTGCTCTCTTCGCCAATGGCAACAGCCGATCTGCAGTAAGGTAAAAGCCCGATCAAGCCAAAACAGGCCGGCACCGGTAAGCATGCGCGAAACCTCACACATCTCCGCGACAACGACTGCAGCGCTGGCCGAAGCGCTTTGCGATATCTGTCACCTGTTTGGCGAACGGCAATGGTGCCTCGCCACCAGCGGCAATTTCTCCGCGCGCATCGACGACAAGCACTTCCTGATTACACAGTCGGGAAAAGACAAGGCGCGGCTGGCTCCCGGGGACCTCATGATCTGCGACATGCAGGGTCAGGCAAAGGACCGTGCGCTCCTTCCTTCCGCGGAAACCGCGCTGCACCTTTGCCTGTACCGCCACGACCCAGGAATAGGCGCGGTCTTCCACACACACTCGGCGACGGCG
>JAKEGN010000210.1 GCA_022615525.1 Woeseiaceae bacterium | reverse complement strand
TTCAGTACGTAGGCATGATAGCCGCGCTCGCTCAGGATATAGGCTCCCGCCGAACTGCGGCGACCGGTATCGCAGCAGACGACATACTTCATTGCGGGATCGAGCGTATTGATCTTTAGGCGTATGAAATAAAGCGGAATGTTCAGCGCACCGTCCTTGTGCTGGTTTTCGAACTCGGAAGGCAAACGCACGTCCAGCCATTTGCCGCCGGAGCTGACGATCTGCTCTGCTTCCTTGGCTGTTACCCAGTCGAGCATCGGTTCGTTCAGCAGCCGTTTGAAATCTTCCTTGCCGAGTCGCATGACCGATCCATCGGTCTGCATGGTCACGGTTGCATTGCGTTTGGCATCGGAGATCAACGCTTCCTCGCCGAAGGTGTCACCAACGGACAGCTCCGCAAGTTTGATACCGTCCTTGTTCAAGGGCGTTTCACGGGTCACGAGGCATTTGCCGCGAGTCAATACGTAAAAGAAATCGCCTTCCGAGCCCTGTTTGAGTACGACGTCGCCTGCTTTGTAATTGATCTGCTGCATGCGCATGAAGATCGCCTGGATGTTGGCGGGCGGGATCTTGTGAAAGGCCTTGGTCTGCAACAGCATGGTCATCCAGTCGTCGCCGACGTCAATCTGGCCTTGCAGCTCAGAGACCTCGTACGAACCGGTCTGGTCCCAGGTGAGCATGACATCTAGCAGGTCGCTGTCGATCGAGATGTACTGTACGCGGTCTCGTGCACGTGCCGCCACGCGACGCGGAAACTGCGGTGCGACCGGATTCCTGGCGGCATCTTTGCCGCCCTGGATGATCTCCGTCACCTTGCCCTGGTCCAGTAGCTCCAGGGAGCCAGAGACGACATAAATGGTTCGCTTCTCGGTGTCGCCCTCCTTGAACAGGATCTGTTGCGGCGACAGTTCACGGACCTGAACTTTGCGCGCGAGCGCAATCAGGTTATCCCGCTTCAAACCATCCAATGGGGAAAAGTTCTTGAGCAGATTGATGTCCAGCTGCTCACCCGACATTCTTCATCCTGTTTACGCTCGTCTTGGTTGTTCTGGGGCAGGTCGCCTAAGCCCTTATTCTAACGTCAATTTGTCCGCTTCCGATACCGTTGTGTCCCGCAGCGTGATGCGACGCACAGTTTGGCAGCTGCCGATGGTGCCAGAGCTCCTCAATACACAACGGTATTGCGTCAACGCAGCTGCGCCCAGCCGACGTGCGGGCGAAACCGCTCGCCATACCGCTTGCTGAGGTCCAGCAGCACGCGCTCGATCTCCGCCGGGCCGCGATCCCTTGCGTACTGGATCGGACCACCGCGAAACGGTGCGAAGCCGGTGCCGAAGATCACCCCGGCATCCAGCAGGTCGGCGTCGGCTACGATGCCTTCGTGCAAACAGGCAACGGCTTCATTGATCAGGGGCAGCATGAGCCGGTCCATTGCATCGTCGGGCACCTTGCCCGAAGCCGGCGGCTTGATCGCTTTGCCGTCTGCCCACTTGTAGAATCCCTGGCCCGATTTCCGCCCGAGTTGCCCGCGCTCGACCATCTCCGCAAGCCGGGCCGGGACCGGTCGTCCATACTCCGCGCCCAGGACCTTCGATACGTGCAGGGCAACGTCGATGCCTACGCTGTCGACCAGTTCGACCGGCCCCATGGGCATCCCGAAATCCTCGGCTGTCCGGTCTATGTCGACGAAAGCAATGCCCGATTCGGCAAGGTGCATGGCCTCGGCCATGTAAGGCGCCAGCACCCGATTGACCACAAAGCCAGGTGAGCTCGCGCATTCCAGTGGAAACTTGCCGATCGCTTTGACAAAAGCAAAGCCTGCATCGAGAACGGCGCGCTCGGTGTCCTTGCATCGAATCACCTCGACCAGCGGCAGGACTGAAACCGGATTGAAAAAATGCAGGCCGATGAATCTCTGTGGTCGTTTCAAAACGCTGCGAAGACTCTCGAGCCGGATGCTCGAGGTATTTGTTGCCAGCACCGCCGAGTCCGGCATGCGCTCTTGCAGTTTCTGATACAGCTGCTGTTTGGCTTCAGGATTCTCGAAGATCGCCTCGATGACCAGGTCGGCGTCGGCGACGCCGTCACCGGCAACGTCGGCACGCAGGCGGGACACTGCTGCCGTACGTTCGCCGGGATCGCGCAATTTCTTGTCGAACAGCTTCTGCGCTCGCTGCATGGCCGGTTGTACGTATTCGTCGGCCCGATCCTGAAGAGTCACTTCGAGCCCGCGCAACGCGCACCAGGCAGCGATGTCGCCGCCCATGACACCGGCGCCGACCACGTGAACGCGGCGAATTTTCGTCGCAGGTTTTTCGCCCTGGCTCTTGAGCCGGTTCTGCAGGAAAAACACGCGGACGAGGTTGCGGGATGTGCTGCCACACATCAACTCGGCTATGGACCTGGCTTCGGCTTCATATGCCGTTTTCGCTGAAGCGCCATGGCGGGACCACAACCTGACGATTGCGTACGGTGCCGGATAGTGGTCCGGCCGCGCTTTGGCGCGGACCTGCTTTCGCAGCATCCTGACGATGAACGGTCGCACGAAGGGCAGATTCAGCAACCTGTCGACGAACGGCGCAGACGCCATGCGCGGGCGCGCGCGTATCAACTCTGCTGCCGCAAGTCTCCAGTCCGCGTCCGTGGTGATCCCGTCGATGAGCTTTTGCCGCAAGGCTTTGTCTACGGTTATCGATTGGCCCGTCAGCATCAATTGCATGGCGGCGCGTACGCCGATAATGCGAACGGCGCGGACGGTCCCGCCGAATCCGGGGTGGATCCCGAGTTGTACCTCCGGCAGTCCGAGGATCGGCTTGTCATTCCTGATCGCAATGCGGTAGTTGCAGGCCAGCGCCAGTTCGAGGCCGCCGCCGAGTGCGAAACCATTGATCACAGCGACGCTGGGGCAGGGCAGGGCCTCGATTGCATCCATCACCTGTTGCCCCAGGCGTATCAGCCTGTACCCCTCGTCAGCGGTTTTTATGGTCGTGAACTCATTGATATCGGCACCCATGACAAAGCCGTTCTGCTTTCCAGAATGAAAGACAATACCGCTCGGTGGCGTCTCGCGAAAAGGCTCGATGATATCCGCAAGTTCGCGGAGTACAGGCCCGGACAGCACGTTGGCGCTGCCGTCGGCCTTGTCAATGCAAAGCCACGCGACTTTGCTCGCATCGGTATCGACGCGCCAGTGCTTGTATGTGTGATCGGTATTCCTGGTCATGTAATCATCTCGTCAGGCAGATGCTTGTTCATTCGACCTCGAAATCGCAAATAAGCGGCAGATGATCCGAGAATCGTACGGACGGTATACGGAAATCGGTCACGGTAATGCCATCCTGGTAGAGAATGAAATCGAGTTCCTTGCGGGGGGCGCGGCTGGGGTATGACGGCATGCTCTTTGTGTTCGCGCTGCGCAAGCCTGCGGCCCGCATGAAAAGGTAGATTTCGTTCTCACCCCAGAACGTATTGAAATCACCGGCAACAATCACGGGCTTGGCGTTGTGCTCGATCAGGTCGAACAGCTTCCGCAGCTGCAGGTGCCGATGCCGGTACTTGAGCGACAGGTGCACAAGGAATACCGAGAATTTTTCCATTTCGAGTTCGATAATCAGTCGTTTGATCCCGGTATCGAAATAATGAAACTTCTCACCGTGCACGCGATCTGCCGCCAGAAAGGCATTGCCATGCTTGCGTATGATCGGCAAGAGCTGGTTGATCGAGCTTTCGCCATATTTGATCTCGTACGATGAGCTCATGCCAAGGCTTTCGGCTATGGTCTCCGCCTGGTTGATCATGCGACTGCGAATCGAGCCAGTGTCGACCTCGATCAGCCCGACGATGTCCGGATCCGACGACTTGATGAAATTCGTAATCTCGGGCAGGACGGTCTGATTGCCGAGCAGGTAACCGGCTCCGGGCAGCGGCACGTGCATGGATGCGCCCGCGCCAACAGCGTAGCGGATGTTATAGAGAAGCAGTCGCATTCGTAGGGGGGAATTTCACAGTCGGAAAGAAACCGGGCTACGATACCGAAAGGGCGCGGTCATTGGAACCAAGGCAAACGGGTCACGACCGGGCGTACCCGGAGCCGATTCGTTACACTTGGCCGCGAGCCGAGCAGGTTCGACATCGCCGCAGGTCGCTGCGGGGGATAGCCTCAGGGGGCAGCCGAAGGGAGTTGCTTCGGTCGACTTGCGGCATTGTGCTACGGGAGATTGACGTGTCAGAGAAAAATCCAATCCGGGTTTTTGTGACCCATCGCTTTGCCGAATCCGATGACTATCTGCGGTTTTTCGAGTTCCTCGAGAGTGTCGACAATTTCTTCTACCTGAATTGCAGCGCGCCCGACAACGTGCCGAAAACCGGCGGGATGGACGCTATCAAGGACGAACTGATTGCCCAGATCAAGCAGTGCGAGGTCGTGGTCGTGCTGGCATCGCTTTACCTGGAGAAGCCGGACCTCATTCGCTTCCAGATCGATGCGGCCGAGGCGAACCACAAGCCGACCCTGGCCATTCGCCCCTTCGGCGGCGTCGCGGACACGCCGAAGGAACTGGCCGCGCGGGTCAAGGAGAACGTGGAATGGAACGAGCGGGTGATTGTCGACGCGTTGCGGAAGCTGGCCCGCAACGAGGAGACATCACGATGGGAAGTGATTGATTTTCCTTAAAAAAGAAGGAGCACCCCGTGCTGAAACAGTCTATCGCCGAGGCGTTTGACCTGTCGGATGAGGCGCCGTGCCAGACCGACCGCTGCTAATCGCACACCGGGGAGCGTCGGGGTACCTGCCCGAACATACCCAGGAAGCCAAAGCGCTGGCCTATGCGATGGGGGCCGATTACCTCGAACAGGACATTGTCGCTTCCAGGGACGATGTGCTGATCGTGTCACATGACATACACCTGGACCGGGTGAGTGACGTCGCAACGCGTTTTCCGGATCGTCACCGGGAAGACGGCCGTTTTTACGTGCGAGACTTCGACCTGGCCGAACTACGGACACTGAATATTCACGAGCGCCTGAATCAGGACGCGAGCGGCCCTGCGTTTCCCGGACGTTTCCCGGTGGACAAAGGAAATTTCGGCATCGTGACGCTGCAGCAGGAGATCGAACTGATCCAGGGCCTGAACCGATCGACAGGGCGCAATGTCGGCCTCTATCCGGAGATCAAGGCGCCGGCATGGCATCGGCAGCAAGGTGTCGACGTTTCCTCCTTGCTGCTTGCCGTGCTCGATCAGTACGGCTACCGCTCGAAGCAGGACCCGGTCTTCGTCCAGTGTTTCGATGCGCAGGAACTCAAACGCGTTCGGGGAGTCCTTGGTTGCCGCCTGCGGCTGATCCAGCTGGTCGGCGAGAACGACTGGGGCGAATCCGCGACGGATTACGACGCAATGAAATCTTCCCGGGGTCTGGTCGATGTAGCCCGTGTTGCCGACGGTATCGGTCCCTGGATCGAACAGCTGTACACACCGGCCGAAATCGATGGCCAACCGGTGTCGAGCGGGCTGGTGCGCATGGCCCACGACGCGGGGCTCCAGGTACACCCTTACACCTTTCGCGCGGACGCTTTGCCGTCGGGCTTTGACAGTTACCACGAGCTGGTCAGCTGGTTTGTCGACGAGCTCGGGGTCGACGGCCTGTTCACCGATTTCACCGACCTGACGCTGGACGTGCTCGACAGCCTGGGCTGACGGCGGAATCGGGTTGATCGACACTGCTGTGTGCGGCCGCGTCTTCGAGACCGAGGGGCGCGCCCAAGATTTTAGATGACATAACGCCAGTATCAGATTGATATGAAAGTAGTTTACGGAGCCACAGGATGTGATTTTTGTGGCGTCCACGGTTCTGCGGCCGCACAGGATTGAGAACCCGGTCCTTTTCCCCGGTGTGAAACTGCATAATCTTGGGTATTGCCCAGAAATCGAAGGAAGCCTGGCATGTTCATGGACGCCCCGGAGACCCTGATGTACGCAACGCTCGGTGCGTTCGTGCTCGGCTGGCTGGTGGCCAAGACAGGCTCGTATTTCAGCCACCGGGTGAAAGCCCGCGATCGCGACCCGCGCGATGACCGCATACG
>JAKEGN010000209.1 GCA_022615525.1 Woeseiaceae bacterium | reverse complement strand
GTCCGCGGGCAGCAACTGGATCGGCAGGTCTTCGTTGACGCGCTGATCGCATCAGGCTACCTGCGTGTTCCCCAGGTCGAGGAGCACGGTGAGATCGCGATTCGTGGTTCGTTGATCGACCTGTTCCCGATGGGCGCCGACCTGCCGCTGCGCATCGATTTCTTCGATGACGAGATCGAGAGCCTGCGCCGATTCGACGTCGACACGCAGATGTCGGGCGCGGGAATTGACGAGATCACGATACTGCCGGCCCGCGAAGTGCCGCTGGACGGGAACGACATCCGTGAATTCCGCCGCCGCTACCGCGAGAGGTTCGAAGGGCAGCCATCGCGCTCGCGCATTTACAGGGAGGTATCGGAGGGCATAGCCCATGGAGGCATCGAGTATTACCTGCCGCTGTTCTTCGACCGTACGGCTGCCTTTCCGGATTACCTGCCGAAGTCTGCGGTCATACTGAAGCCGTCGGATCTCGACGCGATTCTCACGCAAGCCTGGCAGGAGGTGCTCGATCGCTACGAGATCTGCCGCCTTGATCCGGAGAGGCCGATCCTCAAGCCGGAGGAATGTTTCGTCGGCCTGGAACAGCTCGCTGCGTGCCTGCAAAGCCTGCAATCGATTGCTTACACGTCGCAGTCCGTTGCCGACGCCGCCGGAAGCATCAATCTTCCCGCCCGGCTGCCACCGGCCCTGCGCATCGAATCGCGCTACGATGACCCCGCCGCCGCTCTGTTGCAGTTCACCGCGGATTTCGACGGCCGGATCCTGTTTACGGCCGAATCAGCCGGACGTCGCGAAGCGATCATCGACCTGCTGCAGGGGCGCGATATCGGCGTACGCCGCGTTGAAGACTGGCGCTCATTTCTGGACTCGGGACAACGCGTCTGCGTCACGATCGCGCCACTCGAGAACGGCGTATTGCTCGAACAGGCCGGTGTTGCCGTCATCAGCGAGCAGCAATTGTTCGGCGAGCGGCCGCGGCAAACGTCGCGGCGACGGCGCAGCGAGCGGGATCCGGAAACCATCATCCGGCAACTCAATGACCTGCAGGACGGGTCGCCGGTCGTGCACGCCGACTATGGCGTAGGCCGCTACCGCGGGCTGGTAAGCCTCCGACCCGGAGGCGTCGAGGGAGAGTTCCTGCATCTCGAGTATGCCGATGGCGACAAGCTGTATGTGCCGGTTCATGCGCTCAACCTGATTTCCCGCTACACCGGTGCCTCGCCGGAGAATGCGCCGCTGCACAAGCTGGGCAGCGACCAGTGGGCGAAAGCGCGGCGGCGTGCAACCGACCGGATTCGTGACGTTGCCGCCGAATTGCTCGATGTGTATGCAAGGCGCGCCGCCCGGCCAGGCCACCGCTTTCACTGGCCGGAAGCGGAATACCGGGCATTCGAGGAAGGCTTCCCGTTCGAGCCGACGGAGGACCAGGCGCGCACCATCAACGAAGTGCTGCAGGACCTCGCCAGCGGTACACCGATGGACCGCGTCGTCTGCGGGGACGTTGGCTTCGGCAAGACCGAGGTCGCGTTACGCGCGACCTTTGCCGCGGTTCACAGCGGCAAGCAAGTGGCCATCCTCGTGCCAACGACTTTGCTCGCGCAACAACACGGGCAGACTTTTCAGGACCGGTTTGCCGACTGGCCGGTCCGGGTCGAAGTGCTGTCGCGATTCCGCTCGAAAAAGGAAGTCGACCGCATCGTCGAAGGAATGCGTAGCGGTACTGTCGACGTTGTCATTGGTACGCACCGCCTGCTGCAGCATACACGGGACTTTCGCGATATCGGCCTCGTCATTGTCGATGAAGAGCATCGCTTCGGCGTGCGGCACAAGGAGGCAATCAAGGCCCTTCGCAGTACCGTGGACGTGCTGACACTCACGGCAACGCCTATTCCGCGCACGCTGAACATGGCTTTGGGCGGCCTGCGTGAAATGTCTTTGATAACGACGCCACCGGTCGGGCGACTCGCCGTCAAGACCTTTGTCGGCGAATGGAACGACGTGGTCATCCGCGAGGCATTGCTGCGCGAAATCCGTCGCGGTGGCCAGGTGTATTTCATACACAACCGGGTCGAGGACATCCGCCGCATCGAGCAACAACTCACAAAGCTGGTGCCGGAAGCCACGATACGCGTCGGCCACGGGCAAATGCCGGAACGGGAACTCGAGCAGGTGATGTTGGATTTCTACCATCGCCGGTTCAATGTCCTGTTGTGCACGACAATCGTCGAAAGCGGAATCGATGTGCCGACTGCCAATACCATCATCATCAATCGTGCCGATCACCTTGGTCTGGCCCAGCTTCACCAGTTGCGCGGAAGGGTCGGCCGTTCGCATCACCGTGCTTATGCGTACCTGATCGCGCCGCCGCGCGCCGCCATGACCGCCGATGCGATCAAACGCCTGGAAGCCATCGATTCGCTCGAAGACCTGGGTTCGGGATTCATCCTGGCGACTCACGATCTGGAGATACGGGGTGCCGGTGAGTTGCTCGGCGACACGCAAAGCGGCCAGATTCAGGAGATCGGCTTCTCGCTGTATACGGAACTTCTCGGCCGGGCGGTCGCATCGTTGCGCATGGGCAAGGAGCCGGACCTGGATCGCCCCCTGAACGCCGGCGTGGACATCAACCTGCACCTGCCGGCGCTGCTGCCGGAAGATTACGTGCCGGATGTACACCTGCGACTCATGTTGTACAAGCGCATTGCCAGCGCCGAAACGGCGGAAACCCTGCGCGAGCTGCAGGTGGAGCTGATCGACCGCTTCGGCCTGTTACCCGCCGCCGCACGGAACCTGGTTCGCGTGGCGGAAATCAAGATTCAGGCTTCGGCCCTGGGGTTGGAGAAAATCGATGCCGCGGACGCGGGCGGGTACCTGCTGTTCGGCAAGGACTCGCGCGTCGATCCGCTGGTCCTGGTACGCCTGGTACAACGTGAAGGACATGCCTATCGTATGCAGGGAGCGCATCGATTACAGTTCCGGCTGGAGATGAACACGCCGGAAAAGCGGTTCCTGGCAGTGGAATCATTGCTTCGCGATCTTGCAGGATCCGATACCATTGCCAAAGTGGCTACGGGTTGAACGATATGCGAAAAATTCTCACGGCGCTCGTGCTGTGGCTGCTTTGCGCCGTCCCCAGCAGCCGCGCGCAGCTGGCATCGCCGGATGCTCCGGACGCAACGGCTGAAACACCGCGCCGCTATACGGTGGAAATTATCGTGTTCGAGTACGCCGGGAGCGCGCGGACCGGCAATGAAATATTCGTTGCCGAACCCATCGAGCCGGTGCCCGATGATGCGACGGAAGGCGTACCCGAGTTTACCGACATGCCGCAAGCCGTCGAGGCCGGCAAACCGACGCTTGCGGAAATTCCGCTGTCACGTCAGATCGAGCTGTCGTTGCTCCCGCCAGAGCGGTATTCCTTGCACGATGTCTACCGCAAGCTGCAGACACTCGATGCCTACAAGCCGATAATGCACACCGCATGGACGCAGACGACGGTCGAAAAGGACCTCACACCGCCAGTCCGATTGCGTATGCTCGGCCGGGCGCCACTTGGCCTCGACGGCCATCTGACCCTGTACCTGAGCCGCTATCTGCACCTGGTCGTGGACCTGGCGCTGGATGCGGATCCGTCGGCACAGTCCGAGAGCGATCCTTTCGACACCGCCGACGCAGCGTCGCAGGGTGCTTACATATTCTCCGACAAGCCCGAGCTGCAGCCGTCCAGGGTACGTTACAGGATCTTCGAGGACAGGATCTTCAAAAGCGGCGACCTGCGCTACTTCGATCATCCGAAGTTCGGCGTGCTTGCCAAGGTGACTCGCGACGAGGCTGGCGAACCGGATCCCGGACAATCCGGGGCGGTGCCGGCCGGGTCCGGCGGTTTGTAAATCAGTCCCCCAGTACGCTGCGCAGGAACGCCTCGGCATGTCGTGCGTCGCCATCCGCTGGCACCACCGCGACCCGGTACGACACGGTCACATGACGCGCCGCCTTTGAGCGTGGATGATGCAGGCCGAGCTCTTTCACGGCAGCTGCGATCCTGGCGGCAAAGTCCGTGACCCCGGCTTCCGACGATGCATGCGCCAGAACCAGCATGGTCGAATCGTCGATACGTGCGGCGACATCGCTGGCACGCCGCAGGCAACGCCGGATAGCCTGCGCTACCCGCCGCAAACAGGAATCCGTTGCGTGGCGCCCGAACACTTCCAGGTAGGCGCCGAAATCGTCGAGCCGGAATGCAACCAGCGCCAGCGAGGAGTGTTCCCGGGCGGCTACCGCCCAGTCGTGCATCAGCACATCGCGAAACGCTTTCTCATTGAGCAGCCCGGTTACCGGGTCGTCGCGTGACAGGTCCCGGATGCGTCGCTTTGCCTTGGCCAGCTCATGGTGAACCTCGCCGTCGGCGTTCGTGCCACCGCCGGCACCCCGCCAGTAGGCGACGTAGTAACGATTCGGCGTGCTGGCGGGCAGCTGCACGGGACGCAACACGAGCAGGTACTCCCGGCCGAAAAGGTCCACCGCTACGCTCGTTTCCTGGCCGGCACGAATGGTTTCACTGATCTCGAGCGCCAGTTCGCGGCCAACCAGTTTTTCGATGACGTCGGCGAAAGGCTGCTTGATGACGGAAGGCGTGCGCGAGATCGC
>JAKEGN010000208.1 GCA_022615525.1 Woeseiaceae bacterium | reverse complement strand
TCGCTCCCGATCGGTCAAGCACTTGCGTGCTTGACCGCCGAGCAAGACGTCCCTGTCTTGCGTCAGCAGGCTGTTTTTCAAAAGCCTGCTGTGAGGTCAGCTACTGACAATAACGACACCCGGGGTCGGCTGCAAATCGGGCCAGGCGACAAACGATTTCCGGTATCCGCTCGAATTACATGGTGGGCATCGAAAAATCCGCGCCTGCCCTGATCCCTGCGGGCCAGCGTGAGGTCACTGTCTTCAACTGGGTATAGAAGCGCACCCCTTCCATTCCGTACATGCCCATGTCGCCGAACACCGATCGCTTCCAGCCGCCGAAACTGTGGAAGGCGAGCGGCACCGGGATCGGCACATTGATGCCGACCATACCGACCTTTATGTTGTTCGCGAACTCACGCGCTGAGTCGCCGTCACGCGTGAATATGGCCGTGCCATTGCCGTATTGGTGATCGTTGATCAGGCGGATCGCGTCATCGAACGAGGCGACCCTCGTCATTGTCAGTACCGGCCCGAAAATTTCTTCCTTGTAGATACGCATGCCAGGCGTGGCGTGGTCGAACAGGGTGGGCCCCAGGAAGTAGCCGGGCGACTTCGAAATGGCATGTTTGCGCCCATCGACCAGCAATTCTGCACCTTCCTTTTCACCGAGGTCGATATACGAGCGAACTTTGTCCCTGTGTTCTGCAGTGATCAGCGGACCCATGTCGTTGCTGTTGTCACAGCCCGGGCCAACCTTGAGCGCTGCGATGCGGGGCAGCAATTTCTCGAGCAATGGCTCGGCGGCGTTGCCGACGGTCACAATGGCGGATATTGCCATGCAGCGTTCCCCGGCTGAGCCGTACCCGGCGCCGACCAAGGCATCGGCCGCCTGGTCCATATCGGCGTCCGGCATAACGACCAGGTGATTCTTGGCACCGCCGAGCGCCTGCACGCGTTTGCCGTTGGTGCTGGCGGTGCGATAGACGTGCTCTGCGACCGCCGTGGACCCGACGAAACTGACCGCGGCAACACGGCTGTCGTTGAGCAGCGCATTGACGGCGATATGATCGCCCTGCACGACATTGAAGACGCCGGGTGGCAAGCCGGCTTCATGAAGCAGTTCGGCCCACTTCAGGGAACAACCCGGATCCTTTTCGGATGGTTTGAGCACGAAGGTGTTGCCGCAGGCGATCGCCAGCGGAAACATCCACAACGGAACCATGGCAGGAAAATTGAACGGTGTAATTCCGACGCAAACCCCCAGGGGTTGACGCATCGAGTAGCTGTCGACACCGGTGCCGACCTGTTCGCTGAACTCGCCCTTCTGCAGATGCGGAATTCCGCAGGCAAATTCCACGATCTCCAGCCCGCGCTGTATGGAGCCGTCCGCATCATGAAGTACCTTGCCGTGTTCCTGGGTGATGAGGGCCGCGATCTCGGCCCGGTCCCGTTCGATCAATTCCTTCAGGCGAAACATGACGCGGGCCCGGCGCAGGACCGGAGTCCTCGACCACCCGGCAAAAGCTGCCTGCGCCGCGCCGACGGCCGATGCGACGTCCGCCTCGCCGGAGAGCCCGACGCGAGCACAAAGTTTGCCGGTTGCAGAATCGTGCACATCGCCGTAACGGCCGGATTTCGTATCGCGGATCTCGCCGCCGATCCAGTTCGACACGTTGCGCACTGCTTTCAGTGCCGTTGCTTTCTCAGCCATGATGATGTCCTGTTTCACTGTTTGACATGACCACCAGATCAGATTGCCCGCAGTGCAGCCCGAACTGCATCGATGATCTGGTCAATGTGCTGCTTCTCTATGACCAGCGGTGGTGAAAATGCGGCGGTATCGCCGGTCGTCCTGACGATCACGCCATTGTCGAAGCAATGCGAGAAAAGTTGCATCGCCCTGGCCGTTGGTTTGCCCTCGACCGGCTGCAGTTCCACGGCACCGATCAAACCAATGTTTCGGATGTCCCTTACATACGGTTCGCCCTTCAGGCTGTGCAGGCCCTCCTCCAGGTACGGCTCCAGCGACCGTGCCCGCTCGAACAGCCCTTCCTCGCGATACACGTCCATCGTCGCATTCCCTGCCGCGGCCGCGAGCGGGTGGCCGGAATAAGTATAGCCGTGAAAAAACTCGATCGCGCCTTCCGGTCCGGTCATGAAAGTATCGTAAATCTGCTTCGTCGCGATTACCGCACCCATCGGCACGGTGCCGCTCGTGAGGCCTTTTGCAGTCGTTATCAGGTCGGGCGTGACGCCGAAACGGGTCGCCGCAAACCGGTCACCCACCCGGCCGAAAGCGCAGATGACCTCGTCGAATATCAACAGGATGCCGTGCCTGTCACAAATCTCCCGCAACCGCTGCAGGTAGCCTTTCGGTGGCAGGATGACACCAGTCGAGCCGGCGATTGGTTCGACGATGACGGCTGCGATGGTCGAAGCATCGTGAAGGGCGACCAGGCGTTCCAGGTCGTCTGCCAGGTGCGCGCCCCACTCGGGCTGGCCCCGCGTATAGGCGTTGTGCTCAAGGCTGTGGGTATGCGAGATGTGATCGACGCCCGGCAGCATGGCGCCGAACATCTTGCGATTCGGCGAGATGCCGCCGACAGACATGCCGCCGAAGCCGACGCCGTGGTAACCGCGTTCCCTGCCGATCAGGCGGGTCCTCGAACCCTCGCCGCGGATGCGATGGTAGCCAAGCGCCATTTTCAGTGCAGTATCGACCGCTTCGGATCCGGAGTTGACGAAGAAGACGTAGTCCATGCCTTCCGGGGCGAGGTCGCTCACCTTGTTGGCCAGCTCGAATACGGCCGGGTGGCCCATCTGGAATGCGGTCGCATAATCGAGCACGGCCGCCTGCTTCTGGATGGCTTCGACGATCTTCGGGTGGCAATGTCCGGCATTGCAGCACCAGAGTCCCGCGATCGAGTCGAGCAGTTTGTGGCCGTCGTGCGTCCAGCAATGCACGCCGCTGGCCCGGCTGATGAGCCTCGGGTGTTTCTTGAAGCTGCGATTGCCGGTGAACGGCATCCAGTAGGACTGGAGGTCCGGCAGATCGGTGTGCAATTGCCTTGCGGTATTGTTTGCCATTTCCTGACTCCGAAAAATTATCCTCGTCGGGACAGCCCGCGATCGGCCGCGCACTGTCCGAACCCGTGAATTACAACAAATCCTTCAGTCGATAGTAGAGCATGCCTGCGGCCAGTGCCGGATTGGCGAACCATTTGCCGCCGGGCAGTCGCCAGTGATGAATTCTCTCGAACACGTCGAACCTTTCGAGGTCGCCGCCGATGGCATCCGCAATGACCTTTCCGGCCATGTGCGTGGGTGCGAGCCCGTGCCCCGAGTATCCCTGGGCGTAGTAGGTATTGCCCTCGATCCTGCCCAGCTGCGGTATGCGATTGATGCTTATGCCGATATTGCCTCCCCACTCGAACTCGATACGCGCTTCCTCGAGTTGCGGAAAGACGTGCAGCAGCTTCGGCCGCAGCGAAGCCGTGATGTCCTTTGGGTCACGGCCGGAATAATTGCAGAAGCCGCCGAATAGCATGCGCCTGTCCGCCGACAACCTGAAGTAGTCGAGCACGATCTTCTGGTTGCAGGCGGCGTGATCCTGCGGCAGCAGTTCCCGCGCAAGGTCCTCCGGCAGTTTCTCGGTAGCGATCATGTAACTGCCGGCCGGGATGACCTGACCGAAAATTCGCGGCTCGGTGCGGCCGAGGTAGGCGTTGCCGGCGAGCACGACCTTTTCCGCATGTATCACGCCATCCGCGGTGTGTACTTTCGGCTTGCGGCCGTGCTCGATACGCAAGACCT